>JBEPWY010000122.1:0-9433 GCA_041642185.1 Marivirga sp. | reverse complement strand
CAATATTGCTCACAGTTTACCATTTTATGCTTAAAAACGATACCCGCTTTAAATTCAACCGATTTTATTTATTGAGCATATTTGTTTTTTCGATCAGCATACCTTTTGTTCAATTACCGGTATTTAGCCAGACAACTATTTTAACATTCCCGGCATTAAGTGATTTTGCAGGAACCTCTTCAGCAGAAGATACAAATGCTGGTTTTTATATTTCTTTGAGTGGCAGAATAGCTATTGCCTATGGTATAATTTGCTTATTACTATTAGCCAAGTCCGGATATGGAATGCTCAAGCTTAGCAAGCACATAAAGGGTATAAAAAATAGTGCAAAATATGACAAAGCAAAGGATATATATATTATAGAAGGCAAATTAGCACCCTTCTCCTTTCTTAAATGGTCATTTATTCCACAATCAGTATTAAAAAAAGAGGGGGCTGATTTAATCATCGCGCATGAGAAATTGCATGGCCGGGAACTACACACCTTAGATATAATTGTGGCGGAAATAGCAGGCTGTATATTATTTCTTAATCCGCTTAACAAATTATATAAGAAACACATCACTGAAAACCATGAGTACAGAGCAGATGAAGTTGCTTTAAAAAATGACACTCATTCAAAATACCAATCATTATTAATAGAACATACACTTTACCCAGCTCATTTACAGCTGGTAAGCTCGTTCGCTAAACCTTTAATTTTAAACCGACTAATTATGATGAAAAAGAGAAAAAAAACAATCGCAAATCAAACAGTTGCTGTACTTACAACATTCCTAGTGTTGTCATTATTTGCATGTGAAACCCAGGAAAGTGAAGAAATAGTGATTAAAGCAGAGAAAAACGATAAAACTATAACTTCTGATGTTGATCAAGTTTTTACTATAGTGGAAGACCAGGCAGAGCCAAAAAATGGTATAGATGACTTTTATGATTTTATTTCTGCTAATCTAAATTATCCTAAGCAAGCGCAACGTCTGGGTGTAGAAGGTGTAGTATACCTCCAGTTTGTAATTGAAAGGGATGGAAGCCTTTCTAATATAACAGCTGTAAAAGGTATTGGAGCAGGATGTGATCAGGCAGCTATAGATGTTCTTGCTGCTTCCGAAAATTGGATACCCGGAAAACAGGCAGGAAATACTGTTCGTTCACAAAGAGTTATTCCTATCAGGTTTACACTCAACTAATTTTATTTATTTATAAATATTTAAGATATATCGTAGCTAAGCTTTAACTATTCCAAAGTTTAAAGCTATTAGGATGTTGCTCCCCTGGAACTTTTGACTTCGTTCATGTTAAATGCTTTTATATTATAAAAACGCTCCGATGAAATTGAGAAGTTAGAAGTAAATTTCAGGGGACCAATATACCTTTTAATTCCACACCTAATTGTTTATTGCAATTGGGTTGATTTTGCTTAAAGTTCAAATAATTTCCTTCAATGCATGATTTAATATTAAGTCTGTATTGCTTTGCCCCGAAGGACTGATTTTTGTCTATTGTTAACTAATTTTCCCTGATGTAATTTCTCCGGTATAATTAACCAAATAATCTATCATTTTATATTTATATTATTTTAAATAAATTAAAGGACGATTATGAAAGCTATAATATTATTGATCGGATTGTTAATGACCACAAATTATTCAGATTCTTCTGATAGTCAGGTTATACTTCAGGAAGTTTTAAACATTGAAGAGTTTAAAGAATACATCTCAAAAAGCCCGAGATTTATCAGTAGTCAAAGAAATCAAATTCTAATGCTCCATCATGAAAAAATAGACAAAACAGCCAGCTTCAATATTAATCAAACTCCCATAAAAATCATCGATAGCAAAACAATGGAAATAAACGAAAAAATATTTTTTATAGAAATAGAAGAGTTTGAGATTAAAAAAAGAAAAGCTAAACTTTCTCTTAATTACCAAAATGCCAGATTATATTTTGAAGAAAATAAAAAAATAAAGCTGACTGCTGAATTAAAAAAGGTGGAGAATGAATGGACTTTAGAGGCACATGAATTAACTGAAATTAGTATTTCCGATTAAATATTTCAGCATAAATAATAGCTTTTTTGGCACTGTCAGGATCAGATAAACCTTCTCTAATTTCTCTAGCGAAGCTTTTATCTTCCTCTTCAATTGCAAAAGAGTCAAAACGTGAGCTTACTGATTCAACCTCTTCAATGTCCACTAATTCATCTATACTTTTAAGTCTTTCTCCTTTTTTATAGAGTTCCTTTAAAGTATCATCCGCTTTTTCAAATTCTTCATCATCTACCTGCTGATCCAAAACACGTTCTTCCACCTGATCTGACAAACGTTCGGGGTCATCAAACCTTTCTTCCCGTTGAGGTGCCTCTCCGCTGATTTCTCTAATTATGTCTTCAAAACTTCTTGTAGGCTTCTGAGGTGCTTGTGAATTAGTATCTTGCTGTTGCCTGGTCGCAGGTTTCTTTTTATTACCCATTCCTTTGAATATGTAATAAGCTATCGCCAATACTATATATATTATAAATTTATAATCTTCCATGGGATAAAGTCATCTATTCTGACGTAAAGTAAGCAATAATGAATGAATACTTAAATATAGCCATATATTTTTAGTTAGTTAAACGTCAATCAGAAAATTATGGCCTCTAGGAAGATACTAAAACAGCGAGTAAGGCTGGCTGTATTTTAGTTATTCAATTTTAAAACCTAACACCATCACATCATCAGTCTGAGGATATCCACGTTTCCATTCTTCAAACCGCTTTTCCAACAAAAATTTCTGATCATCCATTGTATGGTCAGAAATATCCGCTAATAATTTTTTAAAGTTGGTAGTCATAAACTTACGGTCACGCTCTCCTCCGAATTGATCGGCAAATCCGTCAGAAAAAAGGTAGTAAGAAGATCCCTTTTCAAATGGAATTTGATGATTGTTAAATTCAACTTTTTTAATATATTGATTATTACCACCAATTGAACATTTATCTCCTTTAATTTCTGAAGCTTCTTTTGATGCATTAACAATTAATAAAGGGTTTTTAGCTCCGGAAAACTCCATCATTCCGGTTTGTTTAGCCAAAACTACCACGGCGGCATCCATTCCATCCTGATTATCATTCTCCGCTTGCTGCAATGACTCATTTATTCCAATATGTAAACGGTTGAGAATTTCAGCAGGATTTGTAATGCCCTTTTGTTTCACAATCTGATTCAGCATATTCTCCCCTACTAATGACATAAAGCCTCCGGGAACACCATGTCCGGTACAATCCACTACAGCTATAACAGTTTTACCATTTATTTCTGCCAACCAATAAAAATCTCCTGAAACAATATCTCTCGGATTATAATATACAAATGAATGAGGTAATATTTTTTTTAAAGACTCCTTTGACGGCAACATTGCATGTTGAATTGTTTTGGCATACCTGATGCTGGCAATTATATCCCTATTTTGTTTTTCTATAAATTCTTTCTGGGATTGCATAGCATCCCGCTGAGTAAGTATTTCCTCCTTTTGCACCATCAATTCCTCATTCTGTTCTGTGATTTGATCGCTTTTAAAACGGAGATCTTTCTGCACTTTCAATAGACTTTGATTTCGCTCCTGTAATTCAAAATGTGCTTTCTGCAAAGCATTGCGGTGCATGAAATTATTTTTTATAATATAATAACGGAATGCAGATATGGAAAAGCAAGCTATTCCTACTACTAAAAGAACATTAACTCCTTTTAATAAAAAATAATCAGCCACAGTCATATCACAGAAAAACATATTCACTGCCACCTGAATGATAAGAACTGCAATAAAATTTATTACAAAGTAAAAAGGACGTAGAACAACAAGCACTGCACTGGTTATAAAAACAGTAACCATTGATATGATATAGTTTAACCAGTCACCACATTCTACCATATAGGCTGCTGAAGTAAAGAGGCAGAAAGCTATTATTTCAAATAACAACTCATGACTAAGTTTATACTTTTGATGAAGAAGAAAGACTATACCTACTATTATAGATGGCCCTAAACGAAAAACATACCAGACCTGAAGATTGGGTTTTTCCATTGAAATTTCAGGTATGATACTTAATGGAAACAAAAAGATGACAAGTAAGGCTCCCCATCTGGCATAAATAGAGCCTATACGCTTGTATTCCTCTTTCCAGGCCGCATCTATATTTATACCAAACTTATCGGTTAAGTTTAAATTCATTTATATTCAATCAAAATCCTTCAAGGTTATATTTTATTTAAGTTGATGGCACAATACCATTAACTAAAGTAAGGATAAACCTTTTCATTCATTAAAGATTGTACTTTTTTACGAAGCCTCCTACGATTTATGAGTTTTATTTGTTGGTTGTAATCTTCCCGTATGTCAATTTTATAAGATGGAATTGAAACATTTACAGCTTCCTTTACCCAAACAGAATGGATCGTAAAAGCAAACTGTAAACTCTTATGATGCAACTTTGCTACAGGTCCACTTTGAAGACTTTTAGCATCAAATAGCCAAATTTCTGAGTAATAGGAACTTAGATTAGGACTATTTTCATTTTCACCAACAACCGTACAAAGAATATAACCATTTAAAGAATCAGGAATATCCGGATTCTCATTAGCTGAAGGAATAAATTGCAAAGACCACATAAAAGTGTCTGCAGGGAAGGAATAATGATCTGTTACCTCCATTGCATTTGTTTCTACAGTCTGAAGAATAAATGGTGCTCCTTTTTTAGTGAAATCAAGCATTTGCTCAGCTGTATACACTCTATTTCGATCTGAACATTGATATAAATTATACATGAATTCTGTGAGCATTTGATCTGATAACCCATAAGCCTGCCAGAAAACATGTGATATTTTCTCTACATTTTTGTCAGGAGAAAGCATGTCTCTGTAGGTATATAAACCAACTCCCCATGTATGCGGCCCCGGATCGGTTTTATCAAGATCACCCGTTAAATGCAAAAACTTAGATTTTCTTTCTAATACATCTCTGTTTTTAACATCAATTAATACCTTACCTATTTTCCCAATATCCATTTCTCCAACAGCAATAAGCCCTACTCTTTGTTCATCTACTGGCTCTCCAAATGCTTTACATTTATCATAATATCTTATCCATTCGGCAGGGCAGGCACAACAGTTATGTGCCGTGTGTACCGTAATGATATCATTATCGTTATTATAATCTACTGAAAAGTGTACTGTTTCCAATGGTAAAATAACACGATGGGCCAATACTTCTTTTTTTTCATCAAGCAGGTCTTTTCTGGCAATAATATATAAACTGGAATAATCGTTTTGTGCACCGTCTAAGAATTCTCTTAAAAATGAATCAATCTTTACATTATTAGGAAAAGGGTTATTCATCATTACATTCAGCGTAAACTTGAAGTTGGTATCCGCTAACAAAATATAATCCTTACTAAACCCAATTTGATGCATATTATGAGCTATCTCAATAGCTGAACCATCCTCATTAACAATTTTAAAAGCTTGCGGCCTTTTCTCACCCTTCCATTTTACCAAATAAACAGCATTTTCATTTGAAAACCTGTGGCCCAACATTTTCCAGTAGTAGGCTTTCACTTTATTCCAGAATGTTTTCTTTTTTGGGACAACACCTACATCATAAAAAAAGTCGTTTATTTCCCCAACCACCTCTTCCTTACTTTCATAATTTTTCCAGTGATCGATTTTTTCTTCCAGTTTTTTCTCCAGATCCTCTTCATTTTTAAATAAGATGTCAAATATTTCAGTGGCACTTAACAGATCTTTGGTGGTTTTAGTAAAGTTTACACTGAACACTTCTCTGGTCTCCGGATCATAAACCGGATGGGCAGTAGTTAAGATCATCGGGAAAGGATTATTCAGAAAAGGCGGCGTACCTGCCCTCCAGAATTTATTCTTTCCGATTGGAGTAATCAGTTGCATCGATTCCGGATCAAATTCAAAAGGTCTGCCGGCATCAAAAGTAGCTAATAGTCGGGCTTCTTCATTTCCAGGTTGGCGAAACGGAGTGATGGCTGTATTGAGTTGATTTCTTGTTCCAAGCTTCATTGATAAACGTGCTAGACCTTTATTTTTGAAGGCCAGGTCTTCATAAGGGTTATTTTTGCCATTCAGAATAGGGCTGGTGCCTAAATCAGCATAAAAGCAGGGTGGTTTTAATAAGCTGGTTTTAAGTTTCACCTTTCCTGATTCAGTAAAATCGAACCTAAACAAATATCCATCACCATTAATTACCGGAGAACCATATTCCTGATTAAATGTACCGTCTGGCAGAAACCGCTCATAGGGTAAGCCTGCGGAATTGACCGACCCGGCACCTGAATTGATAAATACAAAGCCCGATAAATCATTGGGTATTTCACCCTCTTTTACTTCTAATTCAACATCTAATGATTCTCTTGTTGAGGTTAATAAATTAGGATGGTTCATACTTAATAAAGAAATTACTACGCTATATTATATTTTAACACCACATAAATACAAAATTAAGTTGAAATATCAATTAATATAATATTTAATAGTTTTCTCTTGATGATTACTAGATAGTACCGTTGGCAGATAGTAGATAATATCTCCTAAACAAAAGACAACAGGTTGAGGTGTAGCAATTATCACTAAATTTTAATCAGGTTGTTGGTAAAAAAACACTAACAAAAGGGTAGAATATTATATAAGTACCTATTAATAAACTGTCCTCTCAGCTTCAGCTAATTGTCCCTAGTCAATGCTCAAAAGCTTGCTCGATGTACGTTGCAAACGTCAGACATCAGACATCAGATAATCGGACTCAATATATAAAATAGCTCTCACCCTTTCCAGGTCGGAAATTCGAACCAGTTGAAAAAGGACAAACAGATTATAGATGTTTGGAAATAGATATAGCTGAAAAAGAAAAAAAAAGGCGTCAGAGGGACGTTTATCTATACAACCCTCTGACGCCTATATAATCACAATTAACATTTCTTACCCAACAAAATCCTCTAACTACCAACTCGAAGAATAAAAACTTCAACACATATTCACCCTGGCGCCTGAATACTCCGTAATCAGCTATCTTGTAACCCTGCTTATCATCGAACTGAATTCTTAAAAGTTATCAGTTGCAATTTTATAGGTAGGATCTTCCATTACATTTACTTCTATAATCTCGTCTGCATTTTGAAGTAACTTTCTACAATCAGGACTTAAGTGTTTTAAATGCACTTTTTTACCAACTTTGTGATAACGCTCGGTTAGTTTATTCAATGCCTCTATGGCTGACATATCCACTACCCTGCTTTCCTGAAAATCAATAACAACATCTTCAGGATCGTTTAAGATATCAAATTTATCATTAAATGCAGTTACCGAACCGAAGAATAAAGGTCCGTAAATTTCATAATGTTTAACACCTTCCTCATCTGTATACTTTCTTGCACGAATTCTTTTGGCATTGTCCCAGGCAAATACAAGAGCTGAAATAATTACACCAACTATTACAGCTAAAGCCAAGTTATGCAATACCACTGTCACAATAGTTACTAAAAACATTACAAATATATCCGACTTAGGCATTCTTTTTATGGTACGGATACTGGCCCATTCAAAAGTACCAACTGCCACCATGATCATAAGGCCGGTTAAAGCCGCCATTGGCAATTGTTCAATAATACCTGCACCAAACATAATAAATACCAAAAGCATTACCGCTGCCACTATTCCTGAAAGTCTGGCTCTTGCACCATTGGAAATATTGATCAAACTCTGCCCTAGCATGGCACAACCACCCATTCCTGAAAGAAATCCTGAACAAATATTGGCTATACCCTGCGCAACCGCTTCTTTATTGCCTCGGCCCCTGGTTTCAGTAATTTCATCGATAATATTTAATGTTAAAAGGCTTTCAATTAACCCCACTCCAGCCATTATTAAGGCATAGGGGAAAATAATTGTTAATGTTTCCCAGGCAAACGGAATAGCAGGTATATGAAATGGAGGAAACCCACCTTGTATTGAGGCTATATCTCCCACTACCTTAGTTTCGATGCCAAAGAAAAATACAATTCCAAAAACTGCTAATATAGCCGCCAATGATGCCGGAAAAGCCTTAGTGATTTTAGGTAACCCCCAGATAATAAGCATTGTTAATAATACCAGGCCTAATATTATATATAAAGAAGAACCAGTTAACCAATCTCCTCCTTTATCTTTAAACTGATCTAATTGCGACATAAAAATGATTATTGCTAATCCGTTTACAAAACCAAATATAACCGGATGAGGCACTAATCGCATTAATTTACCCATTCGGAAGATACCTGCCAATACCTGAATAATTCCTGCTAAAATTACTGTGGCTAATACATACTCTATTCCATGTGATTTGGCCAATACTATAATAATTACCGCAATGGCACCTGTAGCACCGGAAATCATACCCGGTCGACCACCTAAAATTGCTGTAACCAAGCCCATTACAAAAGCAGCATACAAACCGGTTAAGGGAGATAAGCCTGCTATTAATGCAAATGCCACTGCTTCAGGAATTAATGCCAATGCTACTGTTAAACCCGATAAAACCTCTGTTTTATAGTTTACTTTTTGAGACATATCAAAAAGATTGAAATACTTTTTCATTATTATAAATTAATTGAATGGATAATATTAATTTTTAGGAATAATAATCCCGAAGAATTTCTAAGAAAAAATCTTAACTAATAGGCAAAGAAACCTATGGTGGAGTGATTTGAGAATGTAGTTGTTTTGGAAACATACTGGTACTTTGAAGATGCAAAAGTAGTCATTTATTTTTAAATGCCTGAGAAATGTCATAAATTTTCAAAAACAATCCGATAGGGAATCCGTGGAAGGCTAAATTTTAGAAGAAGGTATTTAACGTTAGCTGATAGAATAAGGGTAATTAAGTTTAGGAGTAAACTGAGTTCGATTATTATTAAACGTCATCACAGTTCATCCTCGTGCAGCTGTACTGAAGGCATCATTAGACGGGGATCCATTCATTTCAACCAGTGTTTGAAATATCAAGTTTCCAACAGTACAATAATTTAAACTTTAACAATTATTATAACATGGATAGAATTTGCAAGTATCGTAAATGAAACTCCATTTCATTTCAACAGATCCCCACCTGCGTGGGGGTGAACGTCCTAATGTAACTTTTGGTTAATTTTTAAAATCTAACTAAGGTTAGTAATAAGCTATTAAAATTAAAGTTTTTCCTTTATTAGCTGTTAGCATTTTATGGTAGAAAAATTAAAGAATATTGTTTAAATCCTGCCTTCCCACAATTGCCATTATTTCAACAATGTTGTTATTTACTTTGTAGTATATACTATCCGACCCACATACACATCGTCTATATCCTTCTTTTACATAATCACCAGATTCAAAAGAAAATGGTCGCTCCAAAATAATTGCAA
>JBEPWY010000121.1:0-9469 GCA_041642185.1 Marivirga sp. | reverse complement strand
CCTACCTCGATTAATCTTTTAGTATAATCATCATGCGGAGCAATAGCAATAACGGAATGGCCGTTTCTTAACAGTTCTTTAATTAGAGAAAACCTAAAATTATAGATGTTCCACGAAGTATTTAAGGTAATAGCTATTTTCATGTTTATACTTTGTTTCCATTGGTCACCCCGATTAGTCGGGGCAGGCTATGCCCCAAAGGGATCCCTTTGGGAGAATTTTCATAAATCTATACTTGCCAGAGGCAGACAAGCTATCCCTCGGTTAGTATATTTAGGAATTTCAGAATAATGCTCATTTCATAATTATATAAATTATATAATTATAAAGCTAATATTTTTTTAAAGACAGTTGTTAAAAGCAAGGAGAATTCGACAGGAAAACATAAATGAGTGATTAAACTTTAGAAAATTACCTTTAATTATGGTTTTTGGACTAAAATAAGTTATCTACTAAAGGGGAAATCACTAAAGCTTTTCTATTTTTACAAAAAATTGAATCTATGGAAATTGGAATTTTACACACCCACGTATTAGTTGTTACACTATTTTTGCTTTTTTTATTGTTTAAAACTATTCTATTGATAGCCAATAAAACTCAGTTATTAGTTAAAGTCCGAACTAAACTTAAAATGGTAGATCCAATTTTAGGGGTGCTGATTTTAGCTACCGGAGGTTATTTATTGTCACTTTACGGAAGTGATACTCCTTTTTATCTATGGGTGAAATTAGTTCTTGTTTTAATAGTTATTCCTATCGGTATAGTGGCATTTAAAAAAGAAAACAAGGTTATGGCACTTGTAGCATTATTGCTTACGTTTTATATTTATGGGGTTTCTGAAGCCGGTAGCTTGACCTTTTCCAGAGAAAGTACGTTAACGGAAGAAGCATCAGATCCACAGCCTGAAATGAGTGAAGAAGGACAGCCTGAAATTATTGCCCAAAATATGGAGAATGTATTAAAGACTGGTAAAGAAATATATCTGGCAGAATGTAAGAAGTGTCATGGGCAGGACGGCAAGAAAGGATTGTTTAAATCTCCTGACCTTACGCAAAGTAATTTAAACTTGGCGGAAAGAATTGCGTGGATAAAGAAAGGGAAAGGTGTTATGCCTGCTTATGAAGGAGAACTTTCAGAAAGCAATATTGAAGCGGTAGCAGCCTACCTGAATGAATTAAAATAATTTTCCGATACTCGGAACAAGTTATGCACGAAGTTACAACAAATAATAAAATTGAATTAAAAGCAGTATTAGTTGCTTTAATTGCCAGAGATCAGTCAGAATTAAAAACTATTGAATACCTGGATGAATTAGCTTTTCTTACCAGTACACTAGGGGCTGAAACTGTAAAGCGTTTTACACAAAGATTAGATAAACCTGATGTTCGCAGTTACATTGGGAAAGGAAAGTTAGAAGAAATAAATGCCTATGTAAAGGCTGAAAAAATTGATTGGGTAATTTTTGATGATGATTTAACCCCTTCCCAACTCAGAAACCTGGAGAAAGAGCTTGAATGTAAAATATATGACCGAAGTTTATTAATACTTGATATATTTTTGAGCAGGGCTCAAACAGCACAAGCCAAAACTCAGGTTGAGTTAGCAAGAAATCAATACTTGCTCCCAAGGTTAACCAGATTGTGGACTCACCTTGAGAGACAACGTGGTGGTACAGCCACACGTGGTGGAGCAGGTGAAAAGGAGATAGAAACTGATAGGCGTATCATCAGGAATACGATAGATGTATTAAAGAAAAAGCTGGAGAAAATTGACAAGCAGAGTCAGACTCAGCGTAAATCCCGTGGTAAAATAGTGCGTGTAGCCATAGTAGGATATACTAATGTGGGAAAATCTACCTTGATGACATTATTGTCAAAGTCTGATATACTGGCTGAGAACAAACTTTTTGCAACGGTGGACTCTACTGTGAGAAAAGTTAATTTTGAAGATATCCCTTTTCTGCTTTCAGACACCGTTGGTTTTATCAGGAAATTGCCGACCCACCTAATTGAATCGTTTAAATCTACTCTGGATGAAATAAGGGAGGCAGACATACTTCTACATGTGGTAGATGTAAGCCACCCGGCTCTGGATGATCATATTCATGTAGTAAACAATACTTTAGCCGATATAGATGCTGCAGATAAACCCACCTTGCTTGTTTTTAATAAAGTAGATTTATTGGAAGATGAGGAGGAGATGACTGTAAAGGAAAAGGTGAAACAGCTAAAAAAAACCTATCTCAATAAGGAGCAAAACGATGTAGTTTTTATTTCTGCAGCCAACAAAGAAAATATTGAAGAGCTAAAGGATAAATTAAGAAAGTTGGTGGAGTCCAAGCATTACACAATTTTTCCCAATTACTTGAAAAACACTTTTTACTAAGCTAGATTTGCGATCTTAAAAAATGGCACCGTAGTTCAATGGATAGAATAGAAGTTTCCTAAACTTTAGATGCAGGTTCGATTCCTGCCGGAGCCACTTTGTTTCTTAAATTTAACCCTACTTCTTACTTTTAAACCAGCCCTTTACTTTTTCGGTGATTTTTTCTTCCATTCCTTCACCCTCTCCACTGTCTTCATTACCGATGGCATAAGCTACAGGGTGTAATAGGGGTACGTGATCGCAAATAGATTTAATGAAGCTAAACAGTGGAAGAAAAACTATCATGCCAATAACTCCCCATACAGCAGCGCCTATTATAATAGCAAGTATCGTAAACAAGGGGTTTACCTTTATTCTATTTCCAACTAAAAAAGGCTCTACCAAATAACTTTCCATAAATTGAGCAATGGCATAAGTAGTGAATACAATAATTACAGCTGAGGTTTCTCCGGTTGTGATATAAGCTACTCCAATTGCTATAACCCCGCCTATTAAAGGGCCAATATAAGGAATTAGAGAAAGGACAGCAGCCAAAAATGCTATGGTGAAAATACTTTCCATACCGGAAATAGCGAATCCAATGGAATAGATTATGGTAAGTGTTAAAACCAGAATCATCTTCCCTACCAGAAATTGCTGTGCTTGTTTTACAATTTTTGCTAGAATTTCTTTTCCTTCTTCTTTTTGTTCATCAGGGATAAAATTTAATGTGGCTTTGTTAAACTTCTCTCTGTAGAGCAACATAAAGAAAATGTACACCGATATCAGTAAAAGATTGCCAAGGGAAGTGAAAACATTAGAAATGGCTGTGGTAAGATAAGATTGAATAGCTGACATTTGTGATCCTCCCGAATCCTTTTTGTCGGATTGCTTTTCTGCTTTGTCACTTCCATTACCTTGCTCTTCTTTTGTGGGCTGATTATTTCCCCCTTCTTCACTGCCACTCTGATTGTTTTGTTGAGAGTTGTTTTCTTCCATAGGGTTTTCTATAGAAAAAGGGCTGTTATTTTCTACAAAATTCTCTATTCTAGTCAATTGTGCATTCAGCCTGCCCTCTATCGAGGACCATTGTTCACTTACTTTTTTAATTTCTATTCCAACAGCCCATATTGTTCCAACAATAAACAAAACAAATAGCATGTCAGCCAACAAAGCGGCCCAACCTTTCTTTAGCCCTTTTTTTTCCAGGAAATTTGCGACTGGTACAAGCATCATGGCCAAAATTATGGCAAGAAATATGGGAGCCATTATTTCCTTTGACCTGTCCATTCCCAGGAAGAGCAGGTAGAATATACCTATGACAAGAAAAAAAATAAGTAAAAACCTGATAAGTTTATTGTTCATAAACTGGCCGTAGTTAAGTGATTGCTTTTATTCCAATGGCAGAACAAAAGAGCTTTTTTAAGTGAAAAATGCGGAGTACCCCCTTTTCGCTATTTATAATACGAGGTAAACAGAGGTGTCGTTTAGTTTATGTAGAAGGTTTTTGTATCGAGGGATTTATGGTTTAGCAATGATAGATAAAAGATATATTGTTTGCCTGATTTCTTCACTTACTCTTTTCAGAGGTAGAAATATTTTTAGTGAGAATTAGGCTTCTTCTCAAATATAAAGATTCTGAAAATTAGAGTACAAAAAAAGCCGGTTTAGTTTCTAAACCGGCTTTGATCATTTAATATTTTTCTTAAAGAAAAAATCCTTCTCTTGGACCACCAGAAGCAAATATTGCTCTCACTCTTTCTTTTAGTCCGTTGGAGAACATATACATACAAGCATCATTTGTATAATCCATATAATTCATCGTCATGTCATTACTTCTACAATTAACAGTAGGATAAGTAGGATAGCCATAGTTAGGGCCATCAGAAGAAGGTGTGTCAGCTACAAAATCATCTTGCTTACATCTTCCGTCTCCCCAGATATGACGTAGGTTTAAATAATGACCTACCTCATGAGTTGCTGTTCTACTTTTATCAAATGGAGCAGAAACAAATCCTGTAGTACCAAAATACTGAGGAGATATTACAACACCATCTGTATTAGTTACCAATCCAGCAAATTCTGAAGGAATACCATTTACATCATTATTAGTAGCATTAAAATCAGCATTTAGCACACTAATTTGAGAATTAATTTGTGCATTACTAATATTTTCAGGCCAAGTCCATCATCAACCGGATTTGTGGTTCCGCCATCACCGTCGCCATCACCAGAACCGCCAACGCCATTGCCTTCTTTCGAGGTTTTCAACATACATAGCCACATGATTAAGTTTTGCTTGTGCTCTGGCGACAAATGAAAGTGTTATTGAAAAGAATAGAAAATGACCTTTTACATTTATTTTAGAAAAATTTATTCTGTTAAAATACATAAAAGTGATTTTAACGGAAATTTGTATATTGAGATAAATTTCAAGCAATGAATAAACTACTTTTTCTGTATCTGATTTTTAGTCTGTCAGCTTGTTTTTCCAATGAAGAGGTTGCAGACAGGAGCCAGTCCGACTGGAAAAACATTCAAAAAGACCTGCAATCTGCCTTAATTTTAGCTTCAGATGGAGATACAATTAACATTCCTTCTGGCTATTATAAATTTGATAAAAGCCTTCTTATGGATGACAAGAGGAATATTGTTTTGATAGGTGCCGGAATTGATAAAACGATATTGTCCTTTAAAGACCAAGTTGAAGGAGCGGAAGGCATAAAAATTAGTCACTGTAGCAATATTTCGCTTGTTGATTTTACAATAGAAGATGCTGCTGGTGATAATATTAAAGTAACCGACACCGACGGAATTACCTTCAGAAGAATAAAAGCTCAGTGGACAGGAGAAGTAAGTGAAACTAATGGGGCTTATGCATTTTATCCGGTCTTATGTAAAAATGTGCTCATTGAAGAATGTATTGCTATTGGTTCTTCGGATGCGGGTATTTATGTAGGGCAGTCGGACACTGTCATCATCAGAAATAATGAAGCTTATAGAAATGTGGCAGGTATAGAAAGTGAAAATTCTAATTTTGTTGAGGTTTATGGCAATAAAGCCATCAATAACACCGGAGGGATTTTGATTTTTGACTTGCCCGGTCTCACTCAATATGGTGAGCATATTAAGGTATATGACAACCTGATCAGGGAGAATAACCATAGGAATTTTGCGCCTGCGGGAAATATCGTTGGGGTTGTGCCTCCGGGAACCGGATTGATGATATTGGCCACAAGAAATGTAGAGGTTTTTAATAACCAGATTATAGACAATCGTACAGTTGGGGCTGCTGTTGTAAGTTATAAACTGGTTGCTGCCATTAGCGAAGAGGAAAAGGGCGAAGCTGATAGTATACAGGCGGGTTCAGCAGAACGCATCAATAGTAATTATAAGTTGGATGAAAATTATAACCCTCATGTAGGAAATATCTATTTTCATGATAACAATTTTCAAAATTCTAAATGGTTCGCCACTTTTCAGCATGATTTCGGTAAATTGTTTAATCTGAAATCGCCTTTTAGTCCACCGGATATTGTTTTTGATGGATTTATGGAGGCCGGTAGATCTCCTAATGAAATACTTTGCATTCAAGAAAAGCAAAAACTTGTGTTTCTAAATCTGGATGCACCTAATGATTTAGAAGGATTGAATAAAAATATTAAACCGTTCGTTTGTAATTAAAGTAACTTCATTAAACTATAGCTATCATTTTTAAAGCATCTTAATTTGACAATGAAATTTTTAATAATATTGTTAGGTGTCTCTTTACTTTTGTCCTGTCAGCAACAAAAATCTGAGAAAGGGTCAGAATTTAAGGATCTACCTGTTGAAACCTTAGGAGGAGGTTACCAACAATTATCGGCTTTTGAGAAATTATCCGATTACTCTTTTTTTCAAGGGGAACTGGCGAAGTTAAATCCTGCAAATGGCGTAGTGCCTTATGATTTAAACTCCCCTCTCTTTTCTGATTATTCATTTAAAACACGGTTTATAAAAGTTCCGGAAGGAAAATCAGCTGAATACCATGCGACTGAAGTTTTAGAGTTTCCTGTGGGTACAGTGTTGATTAAAAATTTTTATTATCCTGATGATTTTAATCAATTAAATAGCAAGCGCACTATTCTGGAAACACGCTTGCTCTTACACGAAAAGGAAGGCTGGAAGGCCTTACCTTATGTTTGGAACGAAGAACAGACTGAGGCTTTCCTGGAAATCACAGGAGCTACTAAGAGTATCTCTTGGAGGGATGCCGGAGGCGATCAACAGCAATTAGTTTATAATGCGCCTAATGTGAACCAATGCAGAAGTTGCCATTTATTAGGAGATGAAATAAAACCTATAGGTCCATCAGCAAGGCAACTGAACAAGGAGTATACTTATGATTCGCATGGAGAATGGAATCAATTAGTTCATTGGCAGAAGTCGGGTTTACTTGAAAACATACCTACTGAGGGAATTCCTAAGTTGGTAAATTATAAAAACACTAAAGCTCCTTTAGATGAAAGAGCCAGAGCTTATCTGGAAATCAACTGTGCCCACTGCCATAGAGCAGATGGTCCTGCTAAAAATTCTGCTTTAAACTTAATGGCCTCAGAAGAAAACCCTGCTGCGTTCGGTGTTGGTAAAACTCCTATTGCAGCTGGCAAGGGTTCAGGAGGGTTAAAGTACGATATAGTTTCTGGTCATCCTGAACAATCAATAGTAGTGTTCAGAATGGAATCTACAGATCCGGGCATTATGATGCCGGAATTAGGTAGAAAGATGATCGACCATGAAGGTCTGGAGCTTGTAAAGCAATGGATAACAGAAATGCAATGATAAAAAGTGGAGATTTCTATGTGGAAAAGTATAATGAAAGGCACTTCAGAGGGTTGAGCCATAACACACCATCCATGTCGGTACTTCACAAAAGTCAGACATGTTTATAACTGATAAGCTGCTTGAATTTAGTAAACAGTGTTTCTTCAAGCTAAGATGTCTGACGTTTTCAAGGTGACTAAATCTGAAGCGGTCCAATAAAATTATTCTGATACTTTATTAAAATAGACGTCAGAACCATCCACAGAAGAAGCTGATAACTCTAATTTGTCATCACAGATAACCAGCTTTTTATTACCGTATAAGTTGGGCTCGCTTTTTAAGTGAAAGCTGTTTTGAGTTTCATTCTTTATTACTGACCAGCTGAAATGGCTTTTATTGCCCTGCTCATCTGTTCGAAAGCCTGTTTTGTTATCCAAAAACTTAATTTTTGATCCTTTTTTACTATTTACATCAACAGTGGTTCCTAGCCTTGATTGTGTAACAGATTTTTTCCATTCCCATTCACCTGTCAGTTTTGCCTCCATTTCTGCAATAGTGTTCCCCGAATTATCACAATCTTTTATATCCATGAAGGATGTAGCATTTTTATTTCCAGTCTGAGCGCAGGAGGTAAAGGTATAGCCAATACAAAAGACTACGAGAATGGTTGTAATGAATTTCATCTTTATAATCTGTTTAATAAAATAAGAGGGCTTATTATAAGCCCTCATTTTTTGCAATTAACTCAGCTAAATCAAATACTTTAACCTCTTTTTCTTTGTTCTTATTTTTTACGCCATCACTCATCATGGTCATACAAAATGGACAACCAGCGGCAATAATTTCAGCACCTGTGTCTAAAGCTTCTTCAGTTCTTTCCACATTCACTTCTTTTTTACCTGGCTCAGCATCCTTAAACATTTGAGCTCCACCGGCTCCACAACACAAGCCCTTGGTCTTGCACCTTTTCATTTCTACTAATTCTGCATCCAAAGCCTTAATTAAATCTCTTGGTGCTTCATAAACACCATTCGCTCTTCCCAGGTAGCAGGAATCATGAAATGTAATCTTTCTACCTTTAAACTCTCCTCCGTCCTTTAGGGTGACCTTCCCGTCATTAATGAGCTGTTGCAAGAATGTTGAATGGTGAATTACTTCATAGTTCCCTCCAAGTTCAGGATATTCATTTTTTATGGTGTTAAAACAATGCGGACAGGCAGTTACTATTTTCTTAATGCTATAACCATCTAAAACCTGGATGTTTGACATTGCCTGCATTTGGAATAAAAACTCATTTCCGGCTCTTCTGGCAGGATCACCAGTGCAGGATTCTTCCGGGCCTAAAACGGCAAAATTAACACCAACTTTATTTAATATTTTAGTAAAAGCAACGGTCACTGCTTTGTATCTGTCGTCAAATGAACCGGCACATCCTACCCAGAAAAGTACTTCAGGAGACTCTCCTTTTGCACTCATTTCCTGCATTGTAGGTACTTTATATGATATATCACTCATTTCTGTCTAATTTTTAATTTTTAAATTCTTTTTTGTAATCAGCTGATCAATTAATTTTCTTCCTTCTTCTCTTCGTTTAATTTATCTGCCCATTTAAACCTGTCAGTCGGAGGAAATTTCCATGGTGCAAAACTGGTTTCAATATTCTGAAACATTGAATTCCAGGATTGTGGTGAGCTGGATTCTTCCATTGCCATAAACCTTCTTCTTTGTAAGATGATGTCAAGAGGGTTGATATTGATTGGGCAAGCTTCTACACAAGCGTTACAACTTGTACAAGCATTTATTTCCTCGTCAGTAATATAATCCTCACTAAAAAGCGGACTGCCATCTTCTGCACTTTTTCCATTTTTGATGTTCTCGCCAATTTCAGAAATTCTGTCACGGGTATCCATCATGATTTTTCGTGGCGAAAGCTTTTTGCCTGTAATGTTTGCAGGGCATTCATCGGTACATCTACCACATTCGGTACAGGAATAAGCCCCCATTAAATCTGCCCACGTTAAATCTGTAGCATCTTTAGCGCCTAATCTTGCCACTTCTGCCGGAGGCTCACCACTTGCGGCACCAGTATCCATTCCCAACATAGATTTCACTTCAGTAGTAACATCTTCCATATTGTTCATTCTTCCTTTCGGGCCTAATCTCGCAAAGTAGGTGTTTGGGAAAGCCATGAAAATATGCAAATGCTTAGAATAGGTGATATATACGGTAAAACCTAAAATGCCAATAATATGAAACCACCAGGCAAAACGTTCTATGAAGATAAGAGTCCCTACACTCATGT
>JBEPWY010000120.1:0-9580 GCA_041642185.1 Marivirga sp. | reverse complement strand
GTAATGTTCTTACTTTGCATGATTTGTAAAGCCTTTACTGCAAAATCATCTCCAGAAAGGGCAATAGGATTTCCCGTCATAAAATCTTTGGCCTTTATCTGCTGAATATCTCTTTCAGTCTCCATCAATCTCCTCAAATCCCCATCAGTAATAATACCTATTAACAGACCTTTATCATCCACTACGGAAGTAGCACCCAATCTCTTTTCCGAGATTTCAAATATGACAGTTTTAAAATTAGCCGTTTCATTTACCACAGGTAATTCATGCTGCCCGATTACTTCACCTACAGTTAAATAAAGTTGTTTGCCCAATGATCCGCCCGGGTGATATTGGGCAAAATCTTCAGAAGAAAAGTTTCTGGCCTCTAACAAACAAACAGCTAAAGCATCGCCAAGGGCTAAATGGGCTGTGGTACTGGTAGTGGGTGCTAAATTAAGGGGGCAAGCTTCCTGGCCGATAGTGGCATTTAACACATAATCTGCCTGCTGCGCTAAATAGGAATCGGTATTGCTTACCAATGCCACCAGTTTAGACCCTCTTCTTTTCAATAAAGGTACTAAAACTTTTATTTCAGGTGTATTACCGCTTTTGGAGATACAAATCATCACATCATCCTTCTGAACCATACCTAAATCACCATGAATGGCATCGGCAGCATGCATAAATAAGGCTGGTGTTCCGGTGGAATTTAAAGTGGCTACTATTTTTTGTGCAATAATGGCACTTTTGCCAATTCCGGTAATAACAACCCTCCCTTTAGCGTTAAGTATTTCAGTTACACACTGCTCAAAATCGTCATTAAGGTATCCGATTAAATCATTTATCGCTTTCGCCTCATTAATTAGTACATTTTGAGCGATTTTTATAATATTTTTTCTTAAATTCAAAGTATCTGGTGTTAAGGAACTAAATTTGACACAAAGATATATATTTAAGAATTAATCAAGCAATTGATGTTAAAGAGATGATAGAAGCGCAACAAGCTACTTTAAAGGAAAAATTAAAAGAAGTATTCGGATATAACCAGTTCAGGGGCAAGCAGGAGCTAATTATGCAAAATATCCTGGACAGAAAAAACACCTTTGTTATTATGCCCACCGGGGCAGGAAAATCATTATGCTACCAATTACCTGCACTTTCTCAAGAAGGTACAGCTATAGTAGTTTCCCCACTGATTGCCTTGATGAAAAATCAGGTTGACACTTTAAATGCATTAGGTGTAAATGCCCGTTTTTTAAACTCCACTCTGTCCAAAACAGAAGTAAACCGAGTAAAGAAAGAAGTGTTAAATGGTAACTTAAAGCTACTTTACGTAGCACCAGAATCGCTTACCAAAGAAGAAAATGTAGCCTTTTTACAAAAAGCAAATATTTCATTTGCGGCTATTGACGAGGCACATTGTATTTCAGAATGGGGTCACGATTTCAGGCCTGAATACAGAAAAATTAAAGCTATTCTTCAGCAGATTGCAGATATACCAATAATTGCACTCACAGCCACAGCTACACCGAAGGTACAGCTCGATATTCAGAAAAACCTGAATATGGAAAAGGCCAATGTGTTTAAATCTTCTTTTAACAGAGAAAATTTATATTATGAAGTTCGCCCAAAAAATCAGGCCAAGAAGCAATTGATCCGCTTTTTGAACGATAGAAAGGGAAAAAGTGGAATTATTTATTGCCTTAGCAGGAAAAAAGTAGAGGAAATTGCAGAATTTCTAAACGTGAACGGCTTCAATGCTGCTCCTTATCATGCAGGTTTGGATAGTAATATTCGGATGAAAAACCAGGATAACTTCCTAAATGAAGATGTGGATGTAATTGTAGCAACCATTGCTTTCGGAATGGGGATAGATAAACCTGACGTACGATTTGTAGTGCATTATGACACGCCAAAATCAGTGGAAGGCTATTATCAGGAAACCGGTCGCGCCGGTCGTGACGGTTTGGTGGGAGATTGCCTGATGTTTTATAGCTATAACGACATTCTCAAACTGGAAAAATTCAATAAAGATAAACCCGTTACTGAAAAGGAAAATGCCAAACTTCTTTTAGAAGAGATGTCTTCCTATGCGGAATCTTCTGTTTGCAGGAGAAAACAATTGCTTCACTATTTTGGAGAAACCTATTCCAACAATTGTGGTAAATGCGATAACTGTGTGCACCCGAAAGAAAAGTTTGAGGGTAAAGATGAAATGATCATTGCCTTGAAAACTGTAAAACAAACAGGTGAACGTTTCGGTATGAATCACTTGGTAAATGTTATTAGAGGTTCTAAAGACCAGTATGTAACAAGTTACAGTCATGACAAACTTGATGTTCATGGTGTGGGAAGCGATAAAGAACCAGAATTCTGGAAATCCATTGTGAGGCAAACCATGCTAAACGGTTACCTTGATAAGGATATTGAAAATATTGGTGTTCTTAAAATGAACAAAAACGGGGAAGCTTTTCTGAAGAAGCCAAAAAGCGTGGAATTCACCAGAAACCATATTTTCACCGATGATGGAGATGAAGACCAAATAGAGAAAGAGTCTTTAGCCACAAAAGCTTTTGATGAAGTGCTTTACTCGCAATTAAAGGCTCTCAGAAAGAAAGTAGGTAAATCAAAGAATTTGCCGCCTTATGTAATTTTTCAGGATCCTTCTCTGGAGGAAATGGCTACCACCTACCCTACCACTTCTGATGAACTGGCAGCGGTGAACGGTGTAGGATTAGGTAAAGTACAGAAATTTGGCAAGCCTTTCATGGACCTGATCAAGCAGTATGTGGAAGAAAATGACATCACTACTGCCGCAGATGTAATGGTAAAATCTTCTGTGAATAAATCTAAAATGAAAATTTTCATTATTCAGCAAGTGGATAAGAAAATTGAATTGGAAGAGATTGCAGAAATGAAAGACATCAGCTTTGAACAATTGATAACTGAAATAGAAAATATCTGTTACTCAGGAACAAGGCTAAATCTGGATTATTATATCGAGCAGATTATTGATGAGGATAAACAGGAAGAAATTATTGACTATTTTCTTTCGGCTGAAACAGATAGTATAGAAGACGCCATGGATGAATTTGATGAGGAATTTTCTGAAGAAGATATGCGATTGATGCGTATTAAATTCTTGTCTATTTACGCTAATTAAAATATTTTTATCAATCACCTCATAGCACAAGAGGGGAAGGAAATTAAATTTAGTTTTCTTCCCCTCTGTTAGCTAAAAGGAGATGTTTTTCAGACAAAACAGGCTGATCAAAAATTTGTCAGCGTTTTAAATTTTGTCGGATAATTACGAAATTTGATTTTGTTATTGACGACATATTAAAAATTATAAAAGAATAATAGCAGTTGTAAAAAGCAGCAATTATTGTAAAAAATTAATCTTAATGAACATATTAATATTAGGTGCGGGAGGAAGAGAACATGTATTTGCCACAAAAATAGTTGAGAGCAAATTATGTGACCAATTATTTGTAGCTCCCGGAAATGCTGGCACTGCCGCTATTGCGAAAAACATCAACATCTCCCCTACTGATTTTAAAGCCGTAGGAAATTTCTGCTTAGAAGAGAAAATTGAGATGATAGTGGTTGGTCCTGAAGCACCTTTGGTTGCGGGAATCACCGACTACTTCTCCAATGAATCCTCTTTAAAGAATATTCAGGTGGTGGGACCGGCAAAAGCCGGGGCGGAACTGGAAGGCAGTAAAGATTTTTCTAAGCGTTTCATGCAAAAGCATGCAATACCTACAGCAGCTTATGCTACTTTCACTCAGAATAATCTGGAGGATGGACTTACCTACCTAAGAAGCATTAGCGGACCCTATGTGTTAAAAGCTGACGGATTGGCCGGCGGAAAAGGTGTAGTCATTTGTGAAAGTCTTGAACAGGCGGAGCAAACGCTAATTGAAATGTTGAGGGGCGAGAAATTTGGTCAAGCTAGTGCCAAAGTGGTGATTGAAGGCTTCCTTTCTGGAATAGAATTATCTGTTTTTGTTTTGACTGATGGGGAAAACTATAAAATTTTACCGGAAGCAAAAGATTACAAACGCATCGGAGAAGGAGATGCTGGCCTTAATACAGGTGGCATGGGAGCTGTTTCTCCGGTTTCATTTGCAGATAATGCTTTTATGGAAAAAGTGGAGACCAAAGTGATTAAACCTACCATTGACGGATTAAAATCTGATGGAATCCCTTACGAAGGTTTTATTTTTATAGGTTTGATGAATGTAGCCGGAGAACCTTTTGTTATAGAATATAATGTTCGAATGGGAGATCCGGAAACGCAAGTTGTTTTTCCAAGGATCAAGAGTGATATTGTTTCTTTGTTTCAAAGTCTTAAAAATAAAACACTCAATCAGCAGGAATTGGAAATTTCTGAAGAAACAGCCACGGCTATCGTATTAGTGGCAGGAGGATATCCTGAAGCATATGAAAAAGGCAAAGTAATTAAAGGCCTTGAAGATATTGAAAACAGTATGGTTTTTCATGCAGGAACCACTGTCAAAAATGATAAAATAGTAACAGATGGAGGCAGGGTAATGGCTATTACAGGCCAGGGCGAAAATCTGGAAATTGCCTTGCAAAAGGCCTATAGCGGAGCTAATAAAATCTGCTGGGAAGACCTCTATTACAGAAAAGACATTGGCCGTGATTTAATGGCTATGGAAATGAAAAGTTAAATAACAAGCCTGAAGAGGCTTTTGATATAAAATATTTAGTATATGGGATGCTCATCGTGTGGAACAAGTAAAAAAGAGGGGGCAGTAAGCGGCTGTCAAAGTAACGGAGGATGCAGTACTGGCGGATGCAATAAAATGAATGCATTCGATTGGCTCTCCAATATGGATTTCCCCAATTACGATGCTTTTGATATAGCAGAAATAAAATTTAAAGGCGGGAGAAAAGAATTCTTCAGAAATGTACATCAATTAGAGTTAACCACAGGTGATCCTGTAGTGGTGGATGTGCCAAACGGGCATCATATCGGCTATGTTTCCCTTCAGGGAGAGCTTGTTCGTTTGCAGATGCAAAGGAAAAAGGTAAAAGACGATGATGAAATTAAAGCCATTTACCGCATTGCTTCCGATAAAGATTTAGAAAAATGGCATGAAGTACAAAACCGTGAAATGACTACCATGTACCGTGCAAGGGAAGTTATTAACGAGTTTAAAATGAATATGAAATTATCTGATGTGGAATACCAGGCAGATAATTCCAAAGCTACTTTTTATTATTCAGCAGAAGAGCGGGTTGATTTCAGAGAATTGATCAAGAAATTGGCTGGAGAATTTAAAATTCGTGTAGAGATGCGTCAAATCTCCTTGCGACAGGAGGCTGGCCGTTTAGGTGGAATAGGCTCATGCGGTCGTGAATTATGCTGCAGCACCTGGCTTTCTGACTTTAAAAGTGTTTCTACTAATGCTGCCCGTTATCAGAATCTTTCACTTAACCCCAGTAAGCTATCAGGCCAATGTGGTCGCTTAAAATGTTGTCTCAATTATGAGCTTGACACTTACATAGATGCCCTTAAAGGAATTCCCGAAGTAAACAAGCCCATACAAACCGCGATTGGTAATGCGAAACTGCAGAAAACAGATATTTTCCGCAGAATTATGTGGTTCAGCTATTCTGATGATAACATTTGGCACCCTGTTAAGGTAGATAGAGTTGCGGAGATATTAGCACTAAATAAGAACGGTGAAAAGCCTGAAACTCTCTTAGAAGATGTGCTGGAAATTGAGGATCATGTAAATATAAATAGTGATTTAATTCGTCTGGATAGGAAATTTTCCAAGCCAAAGAAAAAGAATAAATCAAAAAATCCTAAAGGGAAGGCCAGTGGAAAACCTCAAAACCAGGTGGAAAAGCAGAAAGAAGCTGCTGTAAAACCTGAACAAAAGAGAAAACCAAATCCTGAAAATAAGCTGAACGAAGGCGATGCAGTAAATCGCCCGAAAAACAAGCCTAAAAACAAAAAGCGTTTTCGTAAAAATAATAAACCTAATAATAACCCAAATAACAATAAAACAGGAGAATGAGTAAATTAGTGAAACCGCTTTTAATCATTTTAGTATTTACAATGCTTTCTTGTACTGAAGACAGGCACTTTGAAGAGAATGTTGATTTCAATTCCAGAGTCTGGTCTATGGATGAGGCTGTAAATTTTAGTTTCGACATTGAAGATGACAGCAGTTATTACCAACTGTACTTCAATTTAAGGAACGACGGAGATTACCCTTACAGAAATCTTTATGTGCATTATGCGCTGAAAGATTCCAACGATTACGTTCTTGATAAAAAATTACAGGATATCCAGTTATTTGACCCTAAGTCAGGCGCTCCTTATGGAGAAGGTTTTGGCAGCGTACGCAGCCATCAGGTTTTACTTGAAGACTCGGTTTTATTTCCTGGTGAAGGAAAATATACTGTCAGCCTACGCCAGTATATGCGAACTGATTCTTTAAAAGGAGTACATTCAGCGGGTATTAGAATTCAGAAGGTAAATACTGCGGAATAATTTCTTTTTTCTCTCCTCCTCCTTTGCAACGAGGAGTTACAGGAATCACGATTGCATAGTGGCCTAAATACCATTTGATTTTCACTTCTAATCGGGAGATCCTGTATGACTCGTCCTGAAAATGGTTTATATAGGCAGTGTTCTGGAAGTCTCAGTGCACGGTAGTAAAAAAAGCACCTATCCCTCCCTTCGAATAAACTGTGTGATCCGCTCCATCATTTCTTCCTTATCGTCCCAATAATTCCTGCTTTTCACCTGAATATAAGGCCAATTCATTTTCTGAAGCATGAAAGGCGTATAAGCGTAAATATCTTTTACAGAAGGATTTTCATAAAACAAATCGTCATCAGAAAGGAGCATTCCTTTATATTTATTCTTTATCACAAAGCTGAGATCGGCAAATGGCAATTCTTCTTTGGCCTCCACCTTATCCAACACCTTGTTTAAATCAACTGCAAGCTTTTTCTTTAAAAACCAGGCATTGGAGAATTTTTCTGCTGGAGCAGGCTCAGGTTTAAATTTCCTATTAGACACATCCAATGCATACTGTAGATAAGCTTTCAATAACTTAGGGCCCGCGTTTTTTGCATCCTCCACTTTCAACTCATCAGGGTAAATACTACTGACAATAATAACCTTTTCCCTTGCTCTGGTTATAGCAACATTTAGCCTATTTTCTCCCTTAGTAGCATTAATGCTACCAAACTGCATCATCATTTTACCTTTAGGATCAGGCGCATAACCGGTGCTGAAAATAATTATATCTTTTTCATCGCCTTGCACATTCTCAATATTCTTTACAAAGAATTTATCGGGAAGCTGGATATTTCCTGCACTCACCTGATCTTCCAAAATATCCCATATCAGGCCTTGTTGCGGTGCATTAAAAGTCACCACTCCTATTTCTTTTTGTGGTTCGTTCTTCAGATATTCTTTGATGATATCCACCACATTTAATGCCTCTATTTCATTCTTCTGGTTTTCCCATACACCAGAAACCTTAATATAATCAATTCCCGGATCTGCCTGGTTGATATAATTAAAATCAGGCAATAATTTCAGCTTGCTATTGTAAAAATGCTTGTTAGAAAATTCTATTAAATCCAGCGATTTACTTCTGTAATGACCTTTCAGATGAACGTTCATCAGGTATTTATTGGCTAAATCCAGCAAAGAATCAATTTCCAAATCTACATGTTCCGGCTCGTCCTCCTCCCAGCGTACTTTGTACAAATCATTTGGGCTAAGCTGCTTATCATCTCCGGCTATTACCACCTGAGAACCTCGGTACATCGCAGGGATGCCTTTTTCAACAAAACACTGAGAAGCCTCATCAAAAATCACCAGATCAAACATCTCCTCCATAGGGAAAATGGCCGAAACAGACTCCGGACTGGCCAACCAGCAAGGAATCAGATCAAATAATTCTTCATGATGCTCCTGAATTAATTTCCTAACAGGCCATATCTGTCTTTTCTTGGTTACCTGATGGCTTAAATCTCTGTAGGAAACCCTATTATTTAAGCGGTTGTACTCCAGATTAACAAATGTTTTCTCCCGTACTTTTAATGTAAGTATTTCACTGCTCAGCCTCCACTTTTCTTCTATTGCGGCTTGTAATTCATCCGTTTGTTTATCAAATTTTCTAGTGGACACATCACGAAGAACCGGAAATTTAGTTTCTATATGATCCAACCAGGACATATAAATACTATTTAAAAAAACCTCTTTTACATTATGCTGATCAATGGGGAAATCTGCTTCGGCAAATGATTTCAATATTGTTTTTTCATGAGGCCTCATGGACTCGTACATTTTATCGAAATCTACCAGTTCATCAAAATATTTATTAAAAGCTTCCAGGTAGCTAGGCACCAATCCATTCTGTTCTAGCTGATCTATTTGCGTTCTGGTAAAGTGCTTCTTCCACTCTTCCTTTTTGGCCACCAGTTCTTCAGACAAAACCATAATAGCATCAATTTTCGACAAAAAACCCTGCAAAGTACCCTCTTTAAAAAGAGAAAATTCCTTAAAATTTGTAAAAGACCCTAAAATCTCCTTTGCTCTGATAGCATTTTTTTGCTCTTCGAACCATTCGTTTAAAAGTAACTGATTTTTAATGTCAGGTATGTCCTTTAACCATTCCTGGTCTTTCAGTTTAGACATATTATGCTCAAAATTCAGCCTATTGTCCAGCAATTTTTCTAACTCCCTTACCCCTTCCTGGTTGGTGGAAACTGAATTGGCAACGGCCACTTTCTTTAAAAAATATTTTTCTTTGGAGAATAAATGCCAGTTCACATATTGAGTAGGTCGCTTGCGCGATTGACTCCTTAACTGCAACACATTCTGCAACATACCCAGATTATTGACTTTTAAACTGGTTTCTATTCCCCCATCTTTAAAGCAATCATTAATAATCCGCTGTATGTTTGAGAGCCAGAGTAAATTAGTGTTTTCATCGTTATATTCCAGCAGGTGTACCAGATAAGAAAATATTTTCGGGTCCATTAAGGACTGAAGCTCCAATAACTTGTCTTTATGGTCCACTACATCTTCAAATTCTTTTAGAGACATACGTGATCCTACCAGATTTTTAGCCTTCTCTCCAGTTTCAGCTATGAATTCAGGAATCTGCCTTAGCAATTCAATGATAATCTTTTTATCAGTAAGCGTAAATTCCCTAAAATTCAATCTGTCGTTCCAAATAAACTGTTCCTTACTAAAGTCATCCACATAACTATAATAATGAACAATTTTATCAGCAAACTTTTGTATATCCGAGCGTTTAAAATACCTGTAAACCTGTTTTAGATTTAAAATCGGGGCAGAATTATCGGAATTTAAATACAGCTCCTTAGCAGAAATACCACATTCTTTTTCATCAAAAAATGCCTGGCGGTGCTCCTCTCTTTCTTCTACAATCCGATCTATTCTACGGCTGGCATGCAGAAATTCTCTTTGAATCTGTACAGAATCCAAGCCATTGTTCCTGGCCTCATACTCCTCCACTCTTTCAATCTGGCTCTGAATTTGCTCAAAAATCTTTTTCCTGTCATTCTT
>JBEPWY010000119.1:0-9692 GCA_041642185.1 Marivirga sp. | reverse complement strand
TTCTTTTGGAATGTTGGCACTATGTTGGCACGACGGGAAATAAAAAACCCGTAACTCATTGATTATCAATGTAATTACGGGCTGACTATGCAGAGGAGGAGGGATTCGAACCCCCGGTACCTCGCGGTACATTGGTTTTCAAGACCAACGCGATCGACCACTCTGCCACTCCTCTGTAAATAAATCCGGGATCTTGTCCCGAATTGGAATGCAAATGTAGGAGAAAATTTAATCAGTGCAAATAAAATCCATAAAAAAATTTATTTCAGCGGTTTTCCTTTTTTAGCATGGTCCAAACTCACATTTAATTCCAGTCCCACAATTAGAAAGAGGGAGAGGAAGGAAAACCAGATCATGAGGGCAATTAAAGCGCCAATGGAGCCATAAAGTTTGTTATAAGTCCCGAAATTATTAATGTAAAAAGAAAAGCCAAATGAGGCTGCAAGACATAATGCTGTCGCTAAAATAGATCCCGGGTTAAAAAAGTGCCATTTCTCCTTTACTGCAGGAGCCACATAATAAATGACAGATATAGCAATCTGGAATAAAAAAAATACTACCAGAAACCTGAGGATAATAAACAGGTAAACCTCGAAGGAATCGTTAAACAAGCCCCAGCTTTCGAGGTAATCAATGGCCAATTGTGCAACAATCAATAATATAATGGATGTGGTAAGCACAAATGCCAATAAAAAAGTAAGTGAAAGTGCTACGAGTTTTGATCTGATGAAGCTACGCTTTTCCCGGGTTCTATAAGTTCTGTTAAAGGAGTTTATTAAAGCAGTAGTACCGTTTGTAGCGAAATATAAAGCAAAAATAAAACCGATAGAAAGTAACCCGCCCCGCGATTTTGAAAGGATATCTTCTATGGTGGTTTTCGCTTCCGAATAAATTGAAGGGGGCATAGTACTTTCTAAAAGAATCATCACTTCTTCTTTAAGGTTCTCTATAGGCAATTCCGGTATTAAAGTAAATAAAAAGATGATAGCAGGAAAAATAGCCAGGGTAAAATGAAAGGCCACATTATTGGCACGTTCTATAATATTCTGGTCCCTCAACTCTTCTCCGAAAATCTGGAATAATTTAAAATAAGAAACACCGCTTTTTTTTAATTTCTTTCTCTTAAGAAAGTGAATAAAGCCCCTTATAAAAGAGATGGATAATATAATTCTCAGGTATTTATACTTCATCAAAAAAAGGATTTAGTACATCCGCTAAAACCTTGGGGATTTGACAAGGTTTACCACTTGCTTTGTTTACAAATACCAATACTGTATGCCCTTTATGAATGAGAACTTCCTCTTTAAAGATTTCATATTGATATTTTATTTTAACGCCCGGCTTCTCAGGAATACTTAATTTGATAAGTAGTTCATCATCATATAAAGCCGGTCGATAAAATTTGGAGCAGTTTTCAAACACAGGCATTATTACACCTGATTCCTCAATTTCTTTGTAAGATAAGCCTTGACTCCTGATTGATTCTACGCGCGCCACCTCATAATAGGTGGAGTAATTACCATAATAGCAATAGCCCATTTGGTCTGTTTCAGCATAACGCACACGGACCTTATGTTCAAATTGATACATTAAAGCCTATTTATAAATTCTGGACTTGTTTAACTCATTCTGATACCTTGCCGCATTTCTGTTGTGCTCTCTTAAATTGGTGGCAAAAGCATGGTAACCCGAAAAATCAGGTTTTGCACAAAAATAAATGTATTTATGCTCTTCAGCATTTAAAACAGCATCTATAGAGTTAATTTCCGGTAAGTTGATAGGGCCAGGAGGCAAGCCTGTGTGCTTATATAAATTGTAAGGAGAATCAACTTCTTTATGGATGTTCAAAACTCTTTTCATCGTGAAATCACCTATTGCAAATACTAAAGAAGGATCAGCCTGTAGACGCATATTTCTATCTAGCCTGTTGATGTAAACGCCTGCAATTCTTGGCTTTTCATCCGACTTAATGCTTTCTGCCTGTACAATTGAGGCTAAAATGCTAACTTCTTTTGGAGATAACCCTAATGCTTCTGCCTTTGCTATTCTTTCATCAGTCCAAAATCTCTCATATTCTCTATGCATTCGGTCAAAAATCCCTTTTGCAGAGGTTGTATAATACACTTCATATGTGTTGGGGATAAACATTGTCATGATGTTATCACTTGTGAAGCCATAACTGTTGATAAGCGAATCATTTTCTAAAAGCGCCAAAAAAGCGGTAGAGTCTGCCTGTACATCATTGGTTATTTTGGCTGCAAGTTCTGATTTCAGCCTTACATTGTTAAAAGTAATGCGGGTAGGGATTTGTTCCCCTGAACGTAACAAACGTACGGCCTGAAGGTTGGTCATGTCTTTTTCAAGTAAGTACAGCCCGGGCTTTATATTATCCTGATAACCTAAAATTTTGGCAACAAAACTAAATGAAAGTATGTCATTTACAATTCCCCTGTCATACAGTTTGTCCTGTAATTCTTTGAATGACATCTCTTCCTCTATTAATATCACTTCATCACCTTTTTCCACTAAAATATTTTCAGTAAAAAAAACCTGATAGAAATAAAAAACAAAAGAGGTGATAAATACTGAGGACACGATTACCAGTCCTACCTTAATATTATTTTTATTCATGCGTATATTTTTATTTTTTAATTGTCATAACTTGTGCCGCCCTAAGCCCCAAAGAAATAGCCCAGCTACCGATTAAGCCCATCAACCGTCACTTTCACACCTAATATTTCTGCCAGAGGCAGGAAAGCTATGCTCGGTTGGTATGGTAAGGATAATGATTATTTCATAAAATTAAATAATTTCTGATCTTTTGAATTAACAGATCGTATTATGTTTTAAACAACTAACTAGAATTCGGCTATAAAAATTTGCGCTATGCCGTAAAATATTAAGACTTATCTTTCCAAAAATAGTTTTAATGTTATGGAATCTCTTTCCGACAACGTTATATAGGGTTATGGCGCAATTTCAAATCGAACTCAAATTACTAAGACAAATTTAAGTATTTTGTTTTTATGAATAAGCACTACAGATTGAAGCAATTTTATTATTTTTGTTTATGGCAGCTGAATTTATCAAATTATACGAAGAGAACCTGGACGAAAGAAAGGTTAAACATATAGTAAATCTATTAAAAGATGGTGCTGTAATTATTTATCCTACAGACACTATTTATGGCTTAGGATGTGATTTATCTAACAGAAAAGCCATTGATAAATTGTGCAGAGTAAAAGGTATCAAGCCCGGAAAAATCAATCTTTCTTTTATTTGTGAAAACATGAGTCATATTTCAGATTATGTAAGGAATTTATCTACTCCTACATTTAAACTGATGAAAAAAAATCTACCTGGCCCTTTTACCTTTATATTGCCGGCCAATAGTAATGTGCCTAAAATAGTTAATGCCAATAAAAAAACAGTAGGCATCAGAATTCCCGACCATAAAATACCTTTAAGCATAGTAAAACATTTGGGCAACCCATTAATTTCTACCTCAATAAAAGATGATGATGATGTTGTGGAGTATCCTACAGATCCGGATGAGATTTACGAGAATTTCAAAAACCTGGTTGATGTAGTAATAGATGGTGGTTTTGGTAAAAACAAACCTTCCACTATAATTGATTGTACCGAAGAGCCGGCGGTTATCCTTCGTGAAGGGCTGGGCGAATTAATATAAGTTGTTGATGTCAGGAATTTCTCAAAGTATTATTATTGAAACACAATATTTACCTTCAATTGCTTTTTTTTCTATGTTGGAAGGTAAGAAAGAATTAATTCTGGAGGCACAAGAGAATTTCGAAAAGCAGAGCTACAGAAACAGGTGTGATTTGTTGTCCTCTCAACAAGTAGAAACCTTAAGTATTCCCTTAAAAGGGGCTAATAAAAAAATAAAGACAAAAGAAATTCAAATAGATAATGAGCAGAATTGGCAAATGAAGCATTGGCGTACTATCAAAACGTGTTATGGTAAAACGCCTTTTTTTGAATTCTTTTCAGATGAGTTTGAACCGCATTATCAAAAGAAATATAAGTTTTTGTGGGATTTAAATTATGAATTGCTGACAAAGTGTCTTAAAATTATTCAATTGCCTATAAAATTAGTAGAAACTGAAAGTTTTGAAAAGGAAATAAATAATAACGTTATTGATGCCAGATCGTTAATAAATTATAAGATACCTGAATTGATTGTGGGTTTTTTTCAGCCAAAAGAGTATTTTCAAAACTTTGGCAACAATTTTGAGAAAAACTTGAGTGTAATTGATCTATTGATGAATGAAGGCCCGAATGCAAGAAAAGTTATTCAGGAGTCAAGATCACAAAAATAATGTAAACTAAATCATCTGTTTAAATCAATCAGTTTTGTTTTTATGTAAATAAGTGAACTGGAATAGGTTCTTTATTCGTTTCTTTTTAAATGGAAGAATTAATTACATTGATTCAAAAAAAGATAAATTAAAAACTTTAGTTATTTTATTTAGTTTTTAATATAGTTACATTTAATTGTGCGTTGCATAACAGGAATAATATACTAGGAGATAGAATTATGGAAGCAAAATTTTCAAATAGAGTAAAAGAAGTTATTTCTTTGAGTCGTGAAGAGGCATTGCGCTTGGGACATGATTATATAGGTACAGAGCATTTGTTGTTAGGCATGGTAAGAGAGGGCGAAGGCGTTGCCATTAGTTTGCTTAAAAAATTAGGTATATCTCTGGATGAACTGAGAAGTGAATTAGAAAGGAGTACCAGAGGGACAGCCACTAATAATGTAAAAAACCTTGCTAATATCCCTTTGACTAAGCAATCAGAAAAAGTATTGAAAATCACTTATCTGGAAGCCAAAATTTTTAAAAGTCAACTGATAGGAACTGAACATTTATTACTTTCTATATTAAGAGATGAGGATAATATTGCCTCGCAGGTGATGGATAAATTTGATGTCAATTATGATGTAATCAAGGAATTGCTTGAGTATCAGACACAAAATCCAATGGCATCTTCTGATACGGATGATAGCGATGAAGATTCAGGTAAATTATTTGGTGGTGGTCCGCGTGAAACCGGTAGCACGGGAGGAAGTAAAACTACTGAAAAATCTAAAACTCCGGTTCTGGATAATTTCGGAAGGGACCTCACTAAATTAGCGGAAGATGATAAATTAGATCCAATTGTGGGTCGTGAAAAAGAGATAGAGCGGGTAGCGCAAATTCTTTCCAGAAGAAAGAAAAACAACCCTATATTAATTGGTGAGCCCGGCGTTGGTAAAACTGCCATTGCTGAAGGTTTGGCTTTGAGGATTATCCAAAGGAAAGTTTCACGTGTGTTGTTTAATAAGCGTGTGGTTACTTTAGATTTAGCTTCATTAGTTGCCGGAACAAAATACCGTGGTCAATTTGAGGAGCGAATGAAAGCTGTAATGAACGAATTGGAAAAATCACCTAATGTGATTCTTTTCATTGATGAGTTGCACACTATTGTAGGTGCTGGCGGGGCTTCAGGTTCGCTGGATGCCAGTAATATGTTCAAACCTGCATTGGCCAGGGGTGAAATACAATGTATTGGTGCAACTACCTTAGATGAGTACAGACAATATATCGAAAAAGACGGTGCATTAGCCAGACGTTTTCAAATGGTGATGATTGATGCCACTACAGTGGAAGAGACCATGGAAATTCTTGATAACATTAAGGATAAATATGAGGATCACCATAATGTAAACTTTTCCAAAGAAGCTATTGAAGCTTGTGTAAGACTAAGTGATAGATATATCTCCGATAGATTTTTACCTGATAAAGCCATTGATGTAATGGATGAGGCAGGCGCAAGGGTGCATATCAATAATATTCATGTGCCTGATGAAATTGTGAAGTTGGAAGCCGCAATTGAAGATGTAAAGAAAGAGAAAAACCAGGTAGTAAGAAGCCAGAAGTATGAAGAAGCGGCTCGTTTAAGAGACAGCGAGAAAAAATTACTGGATGAACTCGAAACTGAAAAACGTAAATGGGAAGAGGAAACGAAAACCAAGCGTTATAAAGTTACCGAAGATAATGTAGCGGAAGTAATTGCCATGATGACTGGCGTGCCAACTAAAAGAGTAGCGCAAAATGAAGGTGTTAAGCTTAAAGGAATGGGCGATGACTTGAAAGGTCAGGTAATTGGTCAGGACGAAGCGATCACTAAATTGTCTAAAGCTATCCAAAGAACACGTATAGGCTTAAAAGATCCTAAAAAACCAATTGGTTCTTTTGTTTTCTTAGGCCCTACAGGCGTTGGTAAAACAGAGCTTGCCAAAGTATTGTCATTGTATTTGTTTGATAAGGAAGATGCCTTAATCAGAATAGATATGAGTGAATATATGGAGAAATTCTCCGTATCCAGATTGGTGGGAGCGCCTCCGGGATACATTGGTTATGAAGAAGGTGGTCAGCTTACTGAAAAAGTAAGAAGAAAGCCTTATTCAGTAGTGCTTCTTGATGAGATTGAAAAAGCGCACCCGGATGTATTCAATATTTTATTACAAGTATTGGATGATGGTATTTTAACTGATGGTTTGGGAAGAAGAGTAGATTTCCGTAATACTATCATTATCATGACTTCAAATATTGGAGTGCGTGACTTGAAAGATTTTGGTGCAGGAATTGGCTTTGCCACTCAGGATAAACTGAACAATTCCAATGATGCAATGAAATCCACGATCCAAAATGCCTTGAAAAAAGCATTTAGTCCTGAATTTTTAAACAGGTTGGATGATGTAATTGTATTTAATACGCTGGAAAGAGAACATTTACATAAAATTATTGATCTTTCTTTAAAGAAAGTGTTTGACAGAATGTTATCCTTAGGATATGATATTGAGTTAACGGAAAAAGCAAAAGACTTTTTATCAGAAAAAGGATACGATCAGCAGTATGGGGCCAGGCCGCTTAACAGAGCGATACAGAAATATTTGGAAGACTTAGTAGCAGAAGAAATACTAAGCGAGAATATTAAAGTAGGAGATTCTATTATTGCTGATCATGAAGAAGGAAGTGATAAACTCTTCATTAAAAAGAAGAAAAAGAAAAAGGATGATAATCCTGAAAATAAAGAAGATAAAAAAAAGGCTGATTAATCAGCCTTTTTTTTTTGCTCTATACTCAATTATAATATGGGATTGTCAGATGGAAATTAGAATTTAAACGATATTATATTTATTCAAAGTTGCAAAACGAGCAAATCAAACTTCAATGGACTATTTAAACAGGTAGCAGTGTTACTCGCTAAATGTATAGAGTTTAAGCATTCTTTGTTCATTATATCAATTTAAGGAAAATAGCTGTAGGAGAAGGATTCGAACCTTCAAAGAGAAGTTAGGCTCCGGAATTCACGATAAACTATGGAAACAACTTATCGTGAAATTACCGGGCTTTTTTCCATGGTCTCTACCCCCGGGAAAGGAGGGCATGTCTGCCAGTTTCATCACCCTACAATTTTTATTTGGTCAGCACTTTTGCATTCCTGATACTTCAAAGGTAATAAAAAGATCAATACGTTAAATATAATTTAATATAATTTGTAAATAAATACAGATAGTGTAAATTAGACACTTGTAGTTTAAATATATGATAATTCAGTACTGGGATTATGGAAAATAATTATCAACTTGATAATACAGATTTGGCTATTTTGAACATCTTAATGCACGATGCACGGAGGCCATTTACTGAAGTGGCAGAAGAAGTCTTTGTTTCTCCCGGCACTGTACATGTGAGAATGCGCAAGATGGAAAAATTGGGTCTGATTAAAAATGCGCAGTTACAAGTGGACTTAACTAAGTTGGGAATGGATGTGACTGCTTTCCTGGGAGTATACTTACAAAAAAGCTCCTTTTACGACGAGGTGGTGACTGCGCTTAAGACAATTCCAGAAATAGTCGATTGCCACTATACAACAGGTGCCTATTCAATGTTTGTTAAAGTGATTTGCAAGGATACCAATCATTTGAAGAATATCTTGCACGATCACATCCAACCCATTGAAGGTATTGAACGGACAGAAACTTTTATATCTTTGGAAGAGAGTATCAATCGGCCACTTTCCATAGTAAAGCAATAATAGTATTCTTCTATATTTAAAATATATTTTTCATTAGCTTGCAATTGATTTTTTAAAATTTGTCAAATCTTTATTTCAATAATGCTCAATTACATCATTTGGGATCCTAATGGCACCTTATTAGACCTTGGTTTCTATGAATTAAGATGGTACTCTGTACTTTTCGGTTTAGGGTTTATAGCTGGTTATCAGTTTGTTAAATGGCGCTTTAAAAGAGAGCAACTAGATACTAAATTATTGGATAATCTAGCGGTTTATTTAGTAGTTGCTACTGTAATAGGTGCACGTTTGGTCCATTGTTTCTTTTATGACTGGGATTATTACCAAAATCATCTTTTGGAAATATTACTTCCCTTCCGTTTTAGTCCTGAATTTGAGTTTACAGGTTTTCAAGGTTTAGCAAGCCATGGTGGAGGTGCAGGTGTAATTATTGCCTTATTGATATTTGCCAGAAAATATGACTTGAAAAAAATATGGTTGCTAGATACTATTGCTTTGGTTATCCCTTTGGCCGCAGCCTTTATCCGACTGGGGAATCTTATGAATTCTGAAATTATAGGAGAACCTAGCACCGTATCATGGGCATTTATTTTTAAGCAAATAGACCCTTTGCCAAGGCATCCGGCCCAACTATATGAGGCATTGTCTTATCTGTTAATATTTATTGTACTTTTCATAATTGACAAAAAACGGCAAGTAAAGGATGGGTTCATTTTTGGGCTGATGTTAATAGGTGTTTTTGTTGCCAGGTTCTTCATTGAATTTGTAAAGGCAGACCAGTCTGCTTTTGAAGCAGGCATGACTATCAATATGGGGCAATGGTTGAGTATTCCTTTTATACTGGTGGGTATTGTTTTTGTTGGTTATTCTTTAAAATCAAAAAATGATTCTGCATCTTAATCTTTAGGAATTACTATGTTTAAATTAATAGTTTAAGTTTAATGTGGTAATATCTCAATAAAATTCACCTGTTATCAAATAATTTATCAGAAAGAAATGTGACATATTTATGAAGATATATTTCCTTTCAGCAAACAATACACTATCATAATTTGTAAATTTGCAGGTTAGTACAATAAATGAAATTTATTGCTGCCTCTTCCTGTTTCTACGAGGGAGTTAATGACCATTAAAGTCTAAATAGATACAAATAAATGAGTTTATCCGAACAAGCTGTGGCATCTAAAAATAAAAACACCATTGCTACTTCAGAAGAATACCTGGAGGTAATAGGTGCAAGAGAACATAATTTAAAAAACATTGATATTTCCATTCCCCGTAATAAGCTGGTGGTGATTACCGGTATTAGTGGGAGTGGTAAATCCAGTCTGGCTTTTGATACCATTTATGCGGAAGGCCAAAGGCGTTATATGGAAAGCTTCTCTGCTTACGCGCGTTCTTTTATCGGTAATATGGAAAGGCCTGATGTCGATAAAATCAATGGCCTTTCTCCGGTAATTTCCATTGAGCAAAAAACCACCTCCAAAAATCCCCGCTCAACTGTAGGTACGCTGACAGAAATCTATGATTTTTTAAGGGTGCTTTATGCAAGAGCAGGTGAAGCGTATTCCTATAGATCGGAAGAG
>JBEPWY010000118.1:0-9745 GCA_041642185.1 Marivirga sp. | reverse complement strand
GCTGGATAATTTCCTTATAAGGATAGAGTTGGGCTGGTGGTTTTATTTTGTCCCAGCCATTGTAATTACATTCATTTTTATCATTTCAACTCTTTTTCAAACAGTGAAAGCAGCCTGGGTAAATCCTACTGACACATTGAATGATGAGTAAAAATTTTTATAAAAAGATCAAAGGTCATGTTTAATAGCTACCTCAAAACCATTTTAAGAAATATACAAAGGTATAAGGGCTATACCTTTATTAATATTTTTGGCCTTAGCATTGGTCTTTCCACTGCAATCTTCATCTTTTTATGGGTGGCAGACGAAGTATCATTTGATAAATTTCATACTGATTCGGATGATATCTATAAAGTGATGATCAACCATGGTTACCCCGACGGAAGGATAGATACGTATGGAGCCACGCCAGCATTATTAAAAGAATCTTTATATACAGAAATACCAGAGGTAGAAGCGATTACTCAGCTAAGTATGGAAACCAAAGTATTATTTGAGCAAGAGGATAAGAGCTTTTATGCACAAGGAGTTTATGCTGATCCTGCTTTGTTTTCAATCTTTAGTTTCCCCCTTTTGAAAGGAAATGGAAAGGATCCTATTCCAGGACTAAGTTCAGTGGCTATATCAGAAAAACTGGCCTCTAAACTTTTTGGTACAGAGGAAGCATTGGGGAAATCGATCCAGGTAAATCAAGTCCATCAATTGAAAGTTACTTCCGTTTTTGCTGATGTCCCCAATAACTCAAGTCTTCAATTTGAATTTGTTATTCCATTTGAGCTTTTTGTAAAGGAAAATCCCTGGACACAGCATTGGAGAAGCGGGGGCAGCCGTACTTTCCTAAGCTTAGCTTCCGGAGCTTCATTGGAGCAAGTGAATGCTAAAATTGAAGGTTTAATAAAGAAAAATTGTGCGGATTGTACAACTGCTCCATTCTTGTTTGAATACAGTAGATCAAGACTTTACAGCTCCTTTGAAAATGGAAAAAATGCTGGTGGTCGCATAGAGCAAGTTGTTCTTTTTAGTTTGATAGCAGTCATTATTTTAATGATGGCTTGCATCAATTTCATGAATTTGGCTACAGCACGATCGGCTACCCGAAGTAAAGAAGTAGGTGTGAGGAAATTGGTTGGGGCGGGACGATCTGCATTAATCAAACAATTTATGGCTGAAGCAATGATCCTATCATTTATTGCTTTATTACTAGCACTAATAATTGTGTGGCAGCTCTTGCCTTTTTTCAATAGTATTACAGATAAATCCTTATTGATTGATTTTAATGATCCTATATTTATTGTTGGTACTATTTTAATTACTTTAATTTGCGGACTCTGTGCAGGCAGCTATCCGGCAATTTTCCTTTCTTCTTTCAGGCCATTAGTGGCATTAAAAGGCAATTTGAATACTTCCCTTTCCGGTATTGGGCTACGGAAAACATTAGTAATTATACAATTTGCGGTATCAGTTGTATTGATATCAGGCAGTATCATCATTTACGAACAAATAGCATTTATCAGCAACAAAAACCTTGGGTTCGAAAAGGAGAACATCATTTTAATTGAAAATAACGAAGAACTTACCGGAAAATATTCAACATTTAAAAATGAATTGCTTCAATCCTCCACAGTACGGAATGTAGGATTTGCGGGGAGTGATATCTTCACTATACCCATTACAACTACAGATCCTGTCTGGCCCGGTAAGCCATCAAATTCATCACTCAGTTTCAAAGTTTTCCGTTGTGATGCAGGCCTAATTCCAACATTAAACATTGGAATGTTGCAAGGAAGAAATTTTTCAGATTTAAATCAGGATCGATCAAATTACATCATCAATAAAACAGCTATGGAGGCCATGGGTTTAAAGCCGGAAAATGTTATCGGAACAGAGCTGGAAATGTGGAATGGTAAAGGAAGGATTATCGGCCTTACAGAGAATTTTCATAACGATAATTTAAGTGCAGGAATTGAACCTCTTATTTTTCTTTATACCGAGCATATTGGGCAATATTTCCTTGTGAAGGTTGCGAATAATAAACCAATGACTGAAACTCTTGCTGAAATTCAAGAAGTATTCATGAAAATAAGTCCTCAGCACCCATTTGAATACTCTTTTCTTGATGAGGCTTTCGACAGAGAATATCAATCTGAAGCGGTGATTGGTAAATTGTCCATGAGTTTTACCATTATAGCGATGCTTATTTCCTGTCTTGGATTAATGGGATTGGCATCCTTTACCGCTGAACGTAGAATTAAAGAACTGGGCATCCGAAAAGTACTGGGGGCTTCCATAGCTGAATTAATTCTAATGCTTTGTAGTGCTTTTATAAAATTGGTCGCTGTCGGATTGGCAATAGGCATTCCGTTAGCCTGGTATCTGGGATCCAATTACCTCTCGGCTTATGCTTTTCATACAAATATAAGCCTGTGGTCATTTGTTTTAACTGCGCTGGCAATATTATTTATCGCTTCATTATCAGTGGCCTACCAGGCAGTAAAAGCTTCTATTGCTAACCCTGTAAACTCATTAAAAAGTGAATAAGTTTAGCAGAAAAATTTGCTTTCCTTTTCAATTTATTTTACATAAATAATTAATAACACCATCTGATTAAGCGGATTTACCATATGACTCATGTTTAAAAACTACCTAAAAATTGCCCTGCGCAACATCAAGCGCCACAGTTTGCGCTCTTTCATCCATGTGATTGGCCTTTCCATTGGCATAGCAGCATGTTTTGTCATCTATAATTTAGTCAGCTATGAATATGGTTTCGATACTTTTCATAAGGAAGGCGAAAAAATTCATCGTATTACTTCCTTATACAATAGTCATGGTAATGTTTGGCCTAGTTCCGGAACACCTGCTCCCTTGGCAGAGACAGTTAGAAATGAATTGAAAGAGGCATCGGCAGTTACTCAGTTTCATACCCAAAGAGATATTTTTGTTACTTCTGCTGATAAAATGGAAAGTTTTGGAAAGCAGAATAATATCATTTTAGCCGACCCTTCTTACTTTCAAATATTTTCTTACAAATGGTTAAGCGGCAACAAAAAAACAGCCTTAAATGATGGTCATTCAGTAGTTTTAACAGAAAGTTCAGTAGAAAAATATTTCGGCAAGATCAATCCATCTGAAGCTATAGGGAAAGAAATTATATATGCAGATACTGCTTTGGTAACTGTTACCGGAGTTGTAGAAGATTTAAAAGAAAGTACTGATCTGATTTTTACTCAATTTATTTCTTTGGCCACTCTATTAAATAGCGAAGCAGGCCGAAAAGTGCTTCATATCAATAATTGGGATAATGTTAATTCCTCTACCCAACTTTTCGTTAAAGTAAAACCTGAAGACGTAAAGGTCGCGGAAATAAATTTGGCTAAAATAAATGATAAATATATTGATAATAATGATGTATGGAGGACTGATTTTTTTATTGAACCTTTAAAAGAGCTCCACTTTAGTAGCAACTATAATGACAGCGCCGCAGATAGGGCTGTTCTAAAAGGATTGATAGCCATAGGTTTTTTCATACTGATGATTGCCTGTATTAATTTTATCAATCTGGAAACTGCCCAGGCTAAATTGAGATCCAAAGAAGTGGGGATAAGAAAAACACTTGGTAGCAGCAGGAATTCATTGGTATATCAATTTTTAACCGAAACATTTTTGATTATACTATTAGCTACTTTTTTAGCTGTTATACTAAGTGAAGTAGCCATTTATTATTTTGAAGATATTTTACCTTCCAATATGGTATTTGATTATTTATCTTCCGAAAACCTCATTTTTCTATCACTGCTTATTGTAACCATACTTTTTCTTTCAGGATTTTATCCTGCGCTCATTCTTTCTGCATATTCACCTATTAGGGCTTTAAATAAGGGTAGGAATTTTAGCGCTCGTTTTGACTTTCACTATTTTCTCCGCAAAAACTTAACAATAATACAATTTTCCTTATCCATAGCTTTTATAATTATGGTAATGGCTGTAAGCGGGCAGATTGATTTTCTGATGAAAAAGGATATTGGGTTTAACAAAGAAGCTATTTTATATATCCATACTCCCTATGGTGATCCTGAAAAAAAGAATGAATTATTATTAAATGAATTAGGGCAGAAGTCTTTTGTTAAAAAAGTAAGCAATAGTAGCGATATTCTAATTTCTTCCTCTGTATGGACCAGTACACTAACAAAAGAGATCAATGGAGTAAAAGAGGAAATTTCTATTCAGATAAAGGAAGCCGATACCTCATATTTATCCCTTTATGAAGTTTCTTTTTTGGCGGGCAGAAATCTTGGTCAAGCTTCAAATGAAGTGGTTATTAATGAAGAAGCTACTAAAAAACTTGGGTTTGAAAATGCAGAAGAAGCAATCGGTAGCAGTTTTGTTTATCAGGAAAAAGATCATGTTGTTGTTGGAGTAATTAATAATTTACATACTGAATCCCTTTATTCGGCTATCCGCCCCATGCTGCTTATTAACAGTTCTAACTTTTATGTGACTAATGTTAAATTGAACCCCGGAGTGGATTTAGTGGTGGCAAAAGAGGAGATCCAGTCAAATTTTCAAGCTATATATCCTGATGAACCCAATGAATTCAAATTTCTTGATGCCACCGTTGAAGGTTTTTATAAATCGGAGCTGAGAAGGCAAAAGGTATTAGGCTTTGCAACAGGTATAGCTATTTTAATCAGCTGTTTAGGACTTTTCGGCTTGTCTTCTTTCACTATAGCACAACGTACAAAGGAGATTAGCATCAGGAAGGTGCTTGGTGCATCCGTCAACAATATACTTACTTTAATAACAAAGGAATATGTGCTGTTGATTGTAATTGCCTTTGTGCTGTCCATTTTTCCTGCATGGTATTTCCTGAGCAATTGGTTAAGCAGTTTTCAGTACCATATGGAGTTGTCAGGCTTTACCTTTCTTTTTGCGGGATTGATAGCCATAGTTTTATGTCTATTTATTGTCGGCTTACACTCGCTTAAAGTAGCGTATAGTAACCCTGCTGATGTATTGAAGGATGAGTAGCAGTAAATTTTTAGGCAGAAATATTTGCTTACAAAAAGTTATATAAACGTGAGTTCGATTGTTATAAAACGTCATCCTCGCGCAGGCGGGGATCCATCCATTTCAACCAAAGGTTGAAATATCTAGTTTCCAACAGTCTGTTAATTTAAACTTACCAATAATTATTACATTGATTGAATTTGCAAGTATCGTAAATGAAACGGAGTTTCATTTTATTAGATTCCCACCTACTGATGCTTCGATCCGTACAGGTGCGTGGGAATAGCCTGCCCCGCCATTTAAGCGGGGACGACTACCATTATTATCTTCCCACTTTAGTTAGCTAAAAATCAAATATAATTCTGATTTTTATCTTTTCAATTTACATATATCTGAGTGGACTATCCCCTTTAGGATTCCAGCCATATGCTGGTCAGCCTTTGGCTGGATAGGGGTGTTATTTGAGGATTTATGCATGTTAAGTGGGTAAAAAATCATAGCTAAGTATTTACTAACCAAAAAGAAAGAAACATTAATTCTAGCAATCGTTAAATTAAAAGGTTCTACTGCTATTTTAATGGAAAAATACATTAAAGATTCTTTAAACGGATAGTTTAGCAAGGATGGTCTATCTATTTCAGCGCTCTAATTGGTACTTTCTTAGGCACTTTCTTTTCTTTTTGCTACTATATAACTAGCTCAGATAGTCAGTTGCTAGGCCGTCTTTTATAACTCATCCCTGATTTGTCTTCGACAAATCTGTCCCCTCTCTCCCGAGGAAAGAGGGGAGAAATCTCGTATAAATTAGCACTTCCCTTAATATTTGTTAGAAGCTCAAAGATTCTTTATTCAAAAAAGCTGGAGACAATATTCCCTTCTCTTCCCAAAAGAGAAGGGTGGTCCCGAGTATCGGGATCGGGATGAGTTCAAAAGCTAAAGTAAGAAACTGCTGATTAAGTTCAAGTTATCTCCTTTGAAGTTCAGTTGCAAGACTGCGAAGACTTGAACAAAAAAAATCAGCCAAAGGCTGACCAGCCTTTGGCTGGCAAAACTCGCCTCAGCAGGATTTTCAAGGCTGTATTCATTTCATCTGATGTAAATAATTTTTTTGTCAGATGGAATCTCGCTTAATTGATATCATATAAAAATATAAAATCAAAAGTGCTCGATTTCTTAACGACATTTCGAATTTCTAATTGGGAAACAAAAAAACTCCCTGCGGTCAAACATTTTGTTTCTTGTCCAATTAGAAATACAAAATCCCTAAAATGAATAAGGCCGATCCTTCTATTAAAAGACAGAATTACCACTAAATTAATGGTTGTACCAATTAAAAATTACCGACCGCCAACGGACAATCCCCAAACAAATTCGAACATCCAGCGAACAAAAACCTTCCTTTTTACCCGTTGAGGCTTGATTTTCTATTATGGCACCCCAATTGAATATGTACTATCATACTTTTGTTTCAATTAAACAAACAGACCATGTTCAAACACAACCTGCTCATCATCTACCGCAATTTCAAAAGGTTTAAAAGCACCTTCTTTATAAATTTATTGGGTCTTTCCACAGGTATTGCCTGCGCTTTATTGATTTATCTTTGGGTCAGCGATGAACTTTCCATGGATAAATTTCATGATAAAGACGAGCAGCTTTACCAGGTGTATATGCATCATGATGAAAACGGGGAAATACGTTCTGCACCTCACGTACCTGCTTTGCTGGCAGACGCTTTGGAACAGGAAGTGCCTGAGGTGATAATGGCCGTAGAAGATACCGATGCCAATGAATTTGGAGAAGGATTTTCATTATCTGTTGGCGAGGATAAAATGAAATCCAAAGGAAAGTTTTCTGCAGAACAATATTTTGAGCTCTTCTCTTTCGATTTCGTTCACGGTAATCCTGAATTGGCATTGACCGACAAAAATTCTATCGTTTTAACAGCCTCTCTCGCCAATCAATTATTTGGTACTGTTAATGCAGTCGGAAAAACGCTTGAATGGCAAATACTGAAATTTAAAGGTCAGGCAAAAGTATCGGGAGTAATAGCTGATTTGCCAAAAAACAGCACTGAAGTATTTGATTTTGTATTGCCCTTTTCTGTCTTTATTGAAGACCTGATGGGGCCGGAGCGCAACCACTGGGGCAATTATATTGCCCTCAGCCATGTGGAATTGGCTAAAGGGGCCGATTTGGATGAGGTAAATGCTAAAGTGGCCAATATTATAAAGGATAAGGTGCCGGGAAGCAATGTGACGCCTTTTTTTAAGAAATACTCTACCAATTATTTGTATGGTAATTTCGAAAATGGTCAACAAAGCGGCGGCAGGATAACTTATGTAAAATTATTTTCCTTGATTGCCATTTTTGTGCTGACAATCGCCTGCATCAATTTCATGAACTTAAGCACTGCCCGTGCCTCCAGAAGATTGAAAGAAATAGGTGTAAAGAAAACATTGGGAGCCAATAGGAAGCAATTGATATGGCAACATATGGGTGAATCTATTGCCTTAACTTTTTTGTCCTTGTTTTTCGCTTTACTGCTGGTGATGTTGCTTTTACCACAGTTCAACGGAATAACCGGTAAGCAATTGTCTATAGAATTTACACCTCAATTATTGTCAGGTATCACCATAATAACTTTGTTAACCGGCTTATTGGCAGGCAGCTATCCTGCTTTATATTTATCAGGCTTTAAACCCATCAGCATCTTAAAAGGAAAACTGACTACTTCTTCCGGCGAGCTATGGACACGAAAAGGCCTGGTAGTTTTTCAATTTGTGCTTTCCATTACATTACTGGTTTCTGTATGGATAGTTTATAAACAGATTGAATTTGTACAAAATAAAAACCTGGGCTACGACAGGCATCATGTCATCAAAATACCCATTGAAGGAACGGTTGCTACTAAAACCGCTGCTTTTTTGGCTGAGCTCAAGAAGTTGCCCACTGTTGTCAATGCTTCCTCCACCACACATTCTATAGTACAAAGCGGCGCTTCCACCACCGGAGTGAGATGGGAAGGGAAAGATCCTGAATCGAATATATTATTTGAGCAGGCAAGGTCTTCCTATGGCTTAATAGAAACACTTGGCATTGAAATGAAAGAGGGCAGGAGCTTTTCGGAAGAATACAGTGCTGAGAACAATAAGATCATCTTTAATGAAGCGGCCATCAAAGTAATGGGGATGACAGACCCTATTGGTAAAATGGTAAATATGTGGGGGAACGACAAAGAAATAATAGGTATTGTCAAAGATTTCCATTTCTCGTCTTTGCATAATAAGGTGGAACCAATGTTGTTTCATTTTGACGAGAGTTTTATGCTCCATATTTTTATCAAACTCAAACCCAATAATCCTCAGCAGGCCCTTCAGGATATTCAAATGCTTTATAGCGATTTCAATCCCGGCTTCACATTGGATTACCAGTTCCTGGATCAGAATTACCAGGCGCAATATGTGGCAGAGCAAAGGGTATCTGTACTTTCACGATATTTCGCAGCTATTGCAATTATTATTTCATGTTTAGGCTTATTTGGTTTGGCCGCCTTTACAGCCGAGCGCCGACAAAAAGAAATTGGCATAAGAAAAATACTGGGAGCAGGCAGTCTTCAAATTATGACTTTGCTTTCCAATGATTTCACTAAAATGGTGTTGGTGGCTATATTTATAGCCTTGCCATTAAGTTTTTGGCTGGCTACAAATTGGCTGTCAGGTTTTGCCTATAGCATAAAACCGGAATGGTGGTATTTTGCCGGGGCAGGAGCCATGGCTATGTTAATTGCATGGATCACTATCAGCTTCCAAACTATTAAATCGATCAGGATTAATCCTGCAGAAACTTTAAAGGACGAGTAATAATGACTGCCCGATATCGGGCGCTATCTTTCGGTTTTGGACAAGCTATCGTTCATAAAATGCCTCTATAGTGATATAGGTCAGGATTAAGTAAATGGCACATTAATTGAAAAAAAGTAGCGTAAGGCTGTTCATAAATGTGGAATAGCTAATAATATTGATGCAAAATCATTCAGTAAATAGAAAATTTTAAATAAAAAGTTATGATAACAATAGCAGCTCTGGATAAATACATCACCAGTAAATTCCGCAAGCAATTTATTCTAAAAGATGTTAACCTCACCATTGAATCGGGTGAATTCGTGACAATAATGGGTCCCAGTGGTGCGGGAAAATCGTCGCTTTTAAACATTATTGGATTGCTGGATGATTTATCGGAGGGTACCTATCATCTGAACGAAGAGAAAATACAATCCTTAAGCGAGAAGAGGAAATCAGCTCTACATAAAGAACATTTTGGTTTTGTATTTCAGGCTTATCATCTGATTGATGAGCTAACGGTTTACGAAAATATAGAAACTCCATTGTTGTACAGGGGCGTAAAATCTGCCGAGCGTAAAAGACTGGTGGCCGAAATGCTGGACAGGTTTAAAATGGTGGCCAAGAAAGATTTGTTTCCATCACAGCTTTCGGGTGGACAGCAACAAGTGGTAGGAGTGGCCAGGGCAATAATAGGCAAGCCGTCTATTTTATTGGCCGATGAGCCAACCGGTAATTTACATTCTTCCCAGTCCAAAGAAATTATGGAGTTGTTTCAGGAGCTTAACAGGCAGGGAACTACCATTATACAGGTAACCCATTCTGAAGAAAATGCCCGCTACGGCTCCAGAATTATAGAATTGGAAGATGGTAATATTATAAAGGATTTTAAAACT
>JBEPWY010000117.1:291-9783 GCA_041642185.1 Marivirga sp. | reverse complement strand
ATCATCATTAGGATTAGCAACTTTAACGATCCTCGCCTCAAATAATCTCAATGCAAAAGCATCAGCTAAATTTTTATGTTCAGCGCTATTTTGAGGATTGAACCAAATTGCCTCTTCAGGCATACTCCTGAATAATCTCACAAGATCCTTATATTTGAATACACCAACCTCCCTTAATATTCCAGCAGTAAATTTTTCAGCAGGAATTACTAGTTTAATAGCTTGTATATCCCATATAATGGTAGAGCGTTTTTTATCAAAAATCATATCTTCCACTAACTCCATTACGGAAACATCTCTTGCAGCAAATTTTGTATCAATTGGACCAATTTCTTCAGATGCATCCTCATCTCCCCAGCCACTATCGGCAGTATCATCGTTCCCGGAATCATCTCCCCATCCATCATCGCTACCCCAACCATCATCTCCTCCGGCCAACTGATCATCAAGACCTTTCAATTGTGGGTTTTCCATATTTTCCAAAAACTCTTCTTTGGTATATCTGGTAGTTAAAGAATCATTTTTATAAATAGGTAAAATACCAGCTTTTGCTGCTTCAATTATTATCTTACTTATTTCATTTCCGGTGGCGAAAAACGGTTTATTTTGTTTCTCTTTTAAATCCATTCTCCTCCAAATCCTTTTCTTGAACATGATATCATCTTCATGAATAGGATGGACAGAGTTTGGATTGTATCCATTATTCTGAGATTCCTGCGCAATGGCCGGCACCACACAAAGTACCGGTAACATTGCAATTAAAAACACAAACTTTTTCATAACACAATTATTTAATATAAATCCTAGTTCAGAGTTATAATGGTAGTTTCTTCTCCCATATTGACTTCTTCCGTATTTCCTCTGAAATTTCTTCTCATTACCTGAACAACCTCTACAACTAATCTATCACCCGGTTTGGCATTACCCATTAACTGAGATAAATTAACAGTTTCACTTGTAGACTTAATTGGCTGACCAATTGGTCTTGGGCCTCTCGCAAGTCTGATAGTCCACTGTGTAACCTTATACTGTGCATCATCCGGCAATTGCTTTTTAAAATTATCTTCCGCAATAGCAGCCGCTCTTAAAATACGCAATGAGCTAATATTTTCTCCTTGTTTAGTATTTACTGGTTTTGAACCATTATATACTGCGATATCTGGTTTAGGTATACGCTGAACATCAAAATCCACATCCCCAATTTTACTGTTACCGGAAGAAACACTTATCTTCACCTTAGGGGCGTTAGGAACAATTGTTACCAAACCAATATCTTTACCAGGTATAGATGATCCACCTGTAACTCTGAAAGTAGGATTATAGGAAGTACCCAAAGCAGGCACACCAATATTTAACTTATTACCGCAGTTTAAATAAAGAGTACTTAAAGAAGCTGATTGAACCTGAATAACAGGCTTAGCAACGAAGTATTCAATTTCATCTCTATAAACACTATCTTTTAACTTAGCAGTAGCGATATAAGTTTTCCTTACTATTCCATCTTTATCATAAGCCCCAGGGGTGGCAGGGAATTCAATAATACCTTTACCACCTTCAACTGGTATAGATTTACCTTCCCAGGTCATTTCCGGATCTTCGGCGGATGATGAAGCAGCAACAATTAATTGTGCCTTATATTTAGCACCAGCAGCTACAACTTTAGATTCTGGAAGTGCAACTAATCTGATATTGTCAAACTTCAAATCACTTGCGCCTACTCTTCTTGCAAGAAGATCAAGGGCACGAGACTCATAGGCCATCACTTTATTTTGATAATCACTTAATGTAGCCAACCCTGCAGGAGTTGGGGTACCCATGAATTCTAAAGTAGCCCAATCCTTTCCTTTTTGATTTGGATCATTTTTAAATCTTGGATTATCATTAGCATCAAGCGCTAAAGGTTGAAATTGCACAACTGAATCTTTGATAGTACTATTAAGATAAGTAGCGTATTGGTTTAAAGACTTTTGAAGTGCTTCACCTTGATTCTGATTTTCAGGCATCATGTAATTACCTACTTTATCATAATCAGTTTTACCAACCAATTGTTTTTCTTCATCAAGTCCACCAGTTAGATCAATAAACTTTTCTTTATATGTTGAAAGTTCATTGACCATTTCCCTTGTTTTAGCTCTGATTTCTTTAGCTTTATCAAGTATAGCAACATCCGCAGCCCTGCTTCCAGACTCTTCTACCGCACTTTCAATCCTTTTAATTGTATTTCCGTTCAACTCCTTAGCTGCTTCAAGAGAAACTTCTAAGGAATTGTTAATATCGATGAATTTGTCGAGTACCGTTACACTAACGTTTAGTGCTAACAGAGCGGTTAACACCAGGTACATCATACCAATCATCTTCTGTCTTGGACTTTCTTTTCCTCCAGCCATAGAATTTTATTTATTTAGTACAACATTTATTAACCTTTCATCGCAGAAAGCATATTTCCATATACTTTATTCAATTGAGAAAGATTAGTTGTAAGGTTTTTAACTTCTGTTTTAAACTGAGCTGTATCTTTACTTGCCTCAGTCATGTTTTCCATAGCCACTGAAAGATTTGAATAAAATTTATTCATTGCTTTCACATGATTTTGAGAATCCTGTAACTCCATTTCATACACCTGGTTAAGTGCAGAAAGGTTTTTTGTTACAGCCTGAACCTGAGAATGGTATTGCTTTGCATCTACTGAAGCATTTGACATATCAGCCATCGCTTTAACAGTGCTGTCATAAGACTTATTCATTTCAAGTAAAGATTTACTTGCTTGTTTTACATTGGTTGCATAATCATTGGTAGCTACAGCGGCACTGCTCAAGTTAGACATTTGCTTAGCAGATTCTGCCATACTTTTCATACCTTCTCCTAAACTTTTAACCAGCTCAGGGCCTACTTTACCTTCTTCTAAAACTTTATCTAATTGCTGAGACGTTGAGGCGCCATTGTTATTAGATAGCTGTTTCCTTTTAGGCGCACCGTCAAAATCTTCTGAAAGTTCAGGATAAACTTTGCTCCAATCAACTTCGTCATGTGTAGGTTCAAAAGCACTTAATAAGAAAATTATTGCTTCTGTTGTTAAACCAACACCCAACATAAATGATGCTCCCTCCCAGTGTAATATTTTGAACATGGCACCGATAATAACGATAGCCGCACCAATACCATAAACTTTAGGCATTATGGTCTTGAAGAGTAATTCCTGAAATCCGCCTTTTTTATTGCTCATGTTTGTAGATTTTTAATGGTTATTTGTTAATATTTTTATTAAATGTCATTTAAAATTCTGATCCTGCTGATCTGCCCAAATAAGTCATGGCACATCTGAATCCAATATATGCTCTTGTTGAATCTTTGTGTTCGTATGCTCTGGTGCCTGTTTCTAAATAAAATGCTATATCTTTCCATGATCCGCCTCTTATAACTTTACGAGGTTCTTTATCATCAAAAAATGTAGGATTTAGATCCCAAACTAATGGAACCGAAGCAGGGTTAAATGCATCTTCACACCATTCTGAAACGTTTCCTGACATATCGTACAATCCAAAGTCATTGGCGAAATACGATGTTACAGGAGCTGCATAAGCAAAACCATCATCAAAATAGTTCCCTCTTCCAGGTTTAAAATTGGCAAGCATACAACCTTTTGCATTTCTGATGTATGGATTTCCCCAAGGATATTTAGCCATATCTCTTCCGCCACGTGCTGCATACTCCCATTCTGCCTCTGATGGCAATCTGAAAGCCGGCATTGGAAATTCTCCCAAAGATGCTCTGTATGCATTAAGATAATCTGTTCTCCATTTAGAAAACTCTTTGGCTGCTTCCCAATCAACACCAACAACAGGGTAGTCATCAAAAGCAGGATGTATATAATAATACTCCTGCATCGGATCTCCCATGTGGTGGGTGAAATCTTTCATCCAAACAGTGGTATCAGGATACAATTCAGTTTTAATAAAGTCTCTTCCTAAAGTTGAAGCAGAGTCTTCCATCATTCTATCAATGAATTGTCGATACTCATTATTTGTGATTTCAGTATCATCCATATAGAATCCACCGATGGTCACCTGTTTATTAAAGTTAATTTGTGAGGCTGCAACATCTTCATCGGCTTGACCCATATGAAACGTACCTGCAGGAACAGCCACCATTCCATATGGCACTGACATGTACCAGCCCTCTCGACCTGCTACTCCTACTAACTCGCCCTGATCACCTGCTCCACTACCGAAAAGGCCGCAACCTTGAAGGAATAATGTAGCTACAAACACTAGTGATAGGCTTACATTTTTCAAAACACTTTTATTATTCATAACACCTATTTGTTTCAAACTAAACGCTAATATATTGTAATTTATTTACTTAACGTTTCACACCCTGTAATTAAAACCTTAGCTTGTAAGGTTTTATTGTATTTTAAATAAAATAAAACTACCTGCCCACAATCTCTCGCAAAAAGACTTATGAAGCAAACACTTTACGACTAATGTCTAAATCGTGGCGTTCTTACTACCTTTTTGCCCGATGTAGATATTGCTGGCAGCCTGTAACTTAACATCACTTCGTGGGATGTTGGGCTTTTTGCAGCCTGAGCCACTACAGTATAATCAAATGCATAACCAAACCTTAATGTGTTTTCCTTAAAAAAGCTATAACCAACCATTAAGATGGCTGCTTCCTGTTGCCTAAACGATAGCCCTCCCCATATTTTATCTTTATAAGTAGCTATTGTAGAAATATCGAATGTATAGGATGTAAATTCTGTAGACCTTACTAATAAACTTGGGGTTATTTTAATGTCGTAGGTTAAAGGAAAGGTATATCCTCCTGTAAGTACAAGATCCTTAGGGTAAGGGTTTTTCTGAGCATCCGCACCAAAACCAAATTCAGCTTCTATCATATGATTATAAGCCACTCCCACATAGAAATCCTCATGTTGATAATGAACTCCCATAGAAAAATCAGGCCGAACTTGTGTAGGCTGAAGATTTGCAATTGTTTCGTCGTTCTCATCAACAGGATCGTAAATGTCCTTATTAATTGTTTGTGTTATTGCACCTGCCCTAAAGCCAATACTTAATTTAGAATCCTTTATCCCTAAATGATAGGCACCGGAGGCTTGAACATGAACAAAATTAGATGCCTGAATCTCTTCATTCATGACATAAAAACCAAACCCACTATTAATTCTGTTAATTGGAGATGTTAATGAAAACAACTGTGTATTAAGCGCTCCTCCAGGCCCTGAAGTAGGACTATAACCTGCCCATTGTGTTCTATGGATAGCTGTTAGCTTCGTATAACCTTCCACTCCTGAATAAGCAGGGTTATTATAGATGTTGTTAAACATATAATGCGAAAAGTTTTGCGCTTTGGCAGAACTAACTGCAAATAAGGCAATGGAGAAGAGTATTTTAATAATTAGATGCTTCATCTTTTTAAATTTAAGCTCAAGTAATAAGACTATTAGTCTGATTATTATCGGAAATTACAGCTATTATGTTTTCCTTTTAATAAGGAGCCTGCTTAGCTTCAACTTCTTAAACTAATTACTTTTGTGTGATAAATATAATAAAAAATACTTTCGTTCAAGTATTTATGTAATATATTTAAAGTAATAATATAAAATCATGTATATAATAACCTTATTAACAGCTACTTAAGGCCATTACATTTTTTTATATAAAGTTCCAATGCTCCAGTCATAGACGGTGCGTTTGGCAATGGGGCTTCAATATCTAAGATTAGCCCTGCCTCTTTTGCCGCCTGAGCAGTAGTAGGTCCAAAGACTGCAATACGTGTTTTGTTTTGTTTAAATTCAGGAAAATTAACAAATAGAGAATTTATTCCTGATGGACTGAAAAAAGCTACAATATCATAGGAAACGTTATCTAAATCAGATAAATCAGCCGCAACTGTTTCATATATAATTGCTTCGGTAAAGCTATAACCATTATCAATCATAAATGAAGGGATATCATCTTTTCTTATATTAGAGCATGGGAATAAATATTTCTCATTCTTATGCTTTTTAATAACTTCAAGAATATCTTCGGCGGTTCTTTCACCAATGAATACCTTCCTCTTTCTTACTACAATATATTTCTGCAAATAATTAGCCGTTTGTTCTGAAATACAAAAATATTTCATCTCAGGAGGCATTTCAATTTTGCTGTCTTTACAAATTTGAAAAAAATGATCAACTGCATTTCTACTTGTAAATATAATTGCAGTATGTTTAAGAATATCTATCTTTTGCTTCCTAAAATCCTTCGCATTAATGGGGTCAACCTTTATAAACTGACGAAAATCAATTTTAAGCCCGTACTTATCAGCTAATTTGTGATAAGGGGAACTCATGATATCGTTAGGTTGAGGCTGGGAAACTAATATACTCTTAACTGGATAAAATCGATCCTTTGTTGTTATTGACATATTTTCGGTTCTACAATAAAAAGATAATTTCAATAGAAATACTTAAGTCCTATTACAAATGGGAATATTTCTGTCGTGCAAAAGTAAGAAAATAAATATAGATTAGTAAAACCACCAAGTTTTAATATTTTAAAATACACTAAAATCATTCGGAATAAATATAATATTAAAATCGTATTTTTCACAAAACCCCACCAATAAGCAGGCAAATAGCCATTAATCAAATATAAAGCGGCCGTAGCTATAATTACTAAGGTGATGAAATATGTGCTAATATTTAATATCTCTTTTATAGAGAACGCATTAACCTTCCCTGATTTAAATAATTCTGACTTGTATAAAAAAGAAATCGTGAAAATTATCAGGACTTTTGCCATCAATAATCCTGATATGAATAACCAGGTTCGGAAAAAACCCGTGCTTGTTTCTTCACGTATGTTAAAGATCGAAGATTCCGCTGGTGAGAAATACAAATAAACAATAATGGAACTTGCAAAGGTATAAATCAACGCGAGGAAAAATCCATCCTGTTCGAACAACCTAAGCCGAATGTTTTCTCCCTCATATGGTCTGAAAGAAAAATTACGTGAAATAGAATAAACATCCTGAAATCTTTTCGGGTAGGCACCTTTAAAAATAGCCAATAAAATAAAAAAAATAATTAGCAGTACTATAAACTCATCCTCATAAGAAAATTTCTCCTCCTTTATACCTGGTTTAGATACAAATGGATAATCCGTATTGGATTTTTCTTTAAGGTGATAAAACCCATAAGAAACATGATCGGAATTATTATTCAGAAGCAATTTCAGAGTATCTGAATATAATAATGGACGAAGGCTGTCTAATAAAATCTGAACAGAATTATTGTGGGATTTAAAAAGGAGAGCCCCTGAGTCAAAAATATAAAATTCCCTATCAGATTTAATAGAAAGGTATAAATTATCCAACTCATATCCTGAAACATCAATTTCAAACAAATCATCATCATCATCATTCTGTATTTGATTTGCCTCCAACCATTCAATCTGATACTGGGTTGTTCCAATTGTTGTGTCGGCCTTATTGACATCAATATCTTGACTAATCCCTGCCCAACTAAATAAAATTAATAACAAACTTAACATATGCGTTTATTCAAATCATATTGATTTTTCGGCTAAAATAAGGCTATATATCCGAAATGCACTTTTGCGGTTGAAAAATTTATTTTCTGATTTACATTTGAGCCCACAGCATAAATTAACCTGAACCACCCATTTTTACTTTTTACATCTAATCCTGCTCCAAAAGCATAAACTGTACCTATAGATTTTTGAAGTTTTGCTATATCTGTAAGCAGAAAAAAGCTGGAGTTATTATCAAGAAAATACCTGTAATTAAAATTTAAGAGGCCATAGTTACTTGTATAAAAAAAATTCCTATCAAATCCCCTTAAATTCTGAAGTCCGCCTAATCTCAATAAATCGTTTCTCGCTAAAAATTTATTCCCAACTATTGCCAATTGAAATCTTTGTTCGATTAAAAATCTCTTCATTAACTTTTGCTGTGCTCCTAGCTCTAATAATAAATTAAAGTTCTCACTTCTTTCGGGTATATCTTTCCATTTAGCAGATAAATTTGAATGATTTTTAATTTTTTTTACTCCTATATCCAAATCACTTCTGATATAATAATCGTTTTGCAGAACAGGGTAAGTGATTGCTTGCCTCCATCCAGCAGAAAACTTTATTGAATTGATTTGGCTACTTCTGAAGGGCTCATTCAAAGTTTTTATTTCTGTTGAATCAAGCTCTCTTATTAAAACATTTGAAACACCTTTGTACCCTAAGCCTAAGGTTAAGGGTTCATTTAAAGAATAAAGCAATCCTGTATAGTAGGAATTTTGTAGAAAAGTGCTGTCTTCCTGCAATAATGAAAATTGTGCTTCAATTCCTAAAGGGCTTTTAAAAGCAGATTTTTGAGATAGGTAAGTATTAAGAAATTGTGAATTAGCGCTATATTTTTGCCAATTGAGTTGCCAAATCACTGCTCTTTTAAATAAATTTAAGAAAGATACATCTACTTGTCCAGTTAAGTTTGTTTTTTCTCCTGTAGGAATTAAGCCAAGAAATGCCTCCAGTTGATTTTCAGGTACTGATTTTAAATTCAGTGTGATTTGACTCTTACTATTGCTAAATTGCAATAGGGGTGGTTCCACTAATTTTAAAAACTTTAATCGTTTTATTTTTTCAGTAATAGATTGATAGTAGGCTGTATTAAATAAAGCACCCAAAGGCATGTGCAAATAATGCTGTAAATAGTCTTTATTGATAATACGCTTATCTGATTTTAAAATTAGTGAATCGTAAACAATTTGATTTTTGAGAGAAATATTTACGGATGCATACACCTTATAATTATTGATACTATCTATTTGCAAAATTGCATCAGCAAAAGGATAGCCCCTATTATGCGCTTCACTAGTCAAATAATCATCAATTTGCTTTTCCAATACCTTTTTATCAGCATATTGATTCAATAAGGATTTTGTAGCATTGGTACCTACCCTGGCACCATCAATATAATAATTGATACTCCCCCATGTAAATCTTTCTCCTTTTTGAAAAGAATATACTTTTACCGAATCCGCTTCTGTATAATCATTTAAATAATAGGATGCTGCCAAAAAACCTAAATTCTGTAGTGAATCAATCACTTTATTTGGGTCAAATGTAGAAACTACCGTTTTACTTAAAGGGATTTGAATGCTAAAGTCATAATTCTGAGCATTAACATTTATACAAAAAAAAGAAAGCCAACAATATAATCCGAAAATGAATAAAATTCGGTTTAACTTTGTGTTAATTTTGGCAGGTATATACATACATATTCCATTTTGCAAGCAAGCTTGTTTCTACTGTGATTTTCATTTTTCCACTAATATGGCATTAAAAGATGAGATGGTAAAAGCTATATGCCAGGAAATAAAACTTCAGAAGGATTATTTAAAAAATGAAAGTATTCATTCAATTTATTTCGGAGGCGGTACACCTTCTCTATTGAACGAGTTACAGATCA
>JBEPWY010000117.1:0-281 GCA_041642185.1 Marivirga sp. | reverse complement strand
TACCGATGCTGAAATTACTTTAGAGGCAAATCCAGATGATATTACTCCCGAACTATTAAAGATGCTATTTGAAAATGGCATTAATAGATTAAGTGTAGGAGTACAATCATTTAATGCTGAGATTCTCCAATGGATGAATAGAGCTCATAATGCAGACCATGCCATTAAAAGTTTAGAGTGGATTAAAGAAAGCTCGTTTAAGAATTATAGTGTTGATTTAATTTATGGTATACCTATTAGCACACATGCTCAATGGAAAGAGGATTTAGTTACCCTCATCA
>JBEPWY010000116.1:0-9832 GCA_041642185.1 Marivirga sp. | reverse complement strand
ACCAGCTCGAGCCGCTCTTTAGCATTTCTCCTTCTGAAATTATCAAACTCAGAATAAAGTCTGATATATTTATCTTTTGCTTCGGCTACTTCTATTTGAAGCTTTTCTTCTGTTGACAGTTCTTCCTCTTCAACAGAGTTTTCTTCATCTTCTTTCTCGCTATTTAAATCTTCATTCTGCTCCTGAGCCACTTTTTCTTCTTGCTCAATTTGCTCTTCCTGAGATTTAATATCGTTTTCCTTATCTTCTATTTCTTCTTTAGCCATAGTAGTTTATTGCAATCTATTTTTTTGGTATTACATCAAGGATTTTGCCAACATTCTGTTTTCTGCCATTATGACACTATTCCTGTAATGTCTTCCAAATCAAGTCTTTCAATTCTTCCAAATTATAATTTACCATGGAAGAAATAAATATGGTAGTAAGCTCTTTTGGAAGTTCTTTTTTCATTTCCGCCATTAATTCTTCATCCAGTAAATCAGATTTTGTAATAGCCAAAATCCTACTTTTGTCAAGTAGTTCCGGGTTATATTTTTTCAACTCATTTCTAAGGATATTATATTCATCCTGAATGTCTTTAGAATCTGCAGGAATCATAAACAGTAGTATAGAGTTTCTTTCAATATGTCTTAAAAAACGCGTACCAAGACCTTTTCCCTCTGCGGCGCCCTCAATTATACCGGGTATATCAGCCATTACAAAGGAACGATGGTCTCTGTATGGAATTACACCTAAATTAGGGGTTAAAGTGGTAAAAGCATAATCAGCTATTTCAGGTTTGGCAGCAGAAAGCACAGAAAGCAATGTGCTTTTTCCGGCATTTGGAAAACCAACAAGGCCTACATCGGCTAATAATTTTAATTCTAAAATAATCCATTCTTCTCCACCCTCTTCACCAGGTTGTGCATAACGGGGAGTTTGATTGGTTGGAGATTTAAAATTAGCATTGCCCAAGCCGCCTCGACCACCTTTTGTTAGAATCTGCTCTTCCCCGTCTTCGGTTATTTCAAACCTTATTTCACCTGTTTCGGCATCTTTGGCAGTAGTACCCAAAGGAACTTCAAGATAAACATCTTCTCCTTCAGAACCGCTTCTATTACCACCTTCTCCATTACCGCCATCTTCGGCAAGTACGTGTTTTTTATATTTTAAATGGAGCAATGTCCAAAGCTGACTGTTACCCCTTAATATCACATGCCCACCACGGCCACCATTTCCACCATCAGGGCCACCCTTTGGCACGTGTTTCTCGCGCCTCATGTGTATAGATCCCGCACCACCTTTTCCGGAGCGGGAACATAATTTTACATAATCTATAAAGTTAGGATTAGCCATAAATTTGTTTTTGAAAGTGCAAATTTAGCTTTATTTTTAATGGAAATAAAAAAGCCTGCGATAAGTGTTTTATCGCAGGCCGTCTTTTATGTGATATAATTAAGTTTTACTTCTTTAATTTTTCAATTTCTGAACAAATATTTTCAAATATTTGATGAATACTGCCAACGCCATCTATTTTGACGAATTTATTCTGGCTATCATAATATTTAGCAACAGGCATGGTTTCTTCCTGGTAAACCCTAATCCTGTTTTCTATCTTTTTATCATCCTGATCATCACTTCTGCCGGATGTTTTACCTCTTTCTTTAATACGATTTTTCAATTCTTTATCAGGCACCTCCAATGCAATCATTCCTGCTATAGGTTGTCCTTTTTCTTCTAAAAGAGCATCCAATGCTTTTGCTTGCGTAACGGTTCTCGGAAAACCATCGAAAATATAACCGTTTTCGTTTTTAACTTCCTTAAGCTTTTCATCCACCATTCCTATCACTACTTCGTCAGGTACTAAATTGCCCTCGTCCATATATTTTTGTGCAAGGTTACCAAGGTCTGTGCCTTCACCTAAATGCTTTCTGAACAAATCACCAGTGGCAATATGCGTCAATTTATAGCGGGCAATTATTTTTTCACTTTGTGTTCCCTTGCCAGCTCCCGGAGGTCCAAATAAGATAATATTTAACATATTTTAGTTTGTTGAAAATCAAATATAAAAGATTATTATAATAAAAGTAAGAATATTAGTTCAATTGATATAAATCTCTGAGTTCACGGCCCAGCCCATTATAGTCAAGACCATAACCCAAAACAAATTTCATTGGGATTTCAAATCCTATATAATCGGGCTTTTTAGATTTTTGTTGCGCTTCAGGCTTATGAAGTAAGGTAACGACAGAAATTGATTTTGGTCCAAGCGTATTAAACATTTCCATCAAATAATTTAATGTTTCTCCCGTATCCACTATGTCTTCTACTATAATTATATCTCTGTTAAAGATGTTTTCCTTTAAACCCAACACCTCTTTTACTTTACCTGTAGATTGTAACTCTTCATAGGAAGCTACGCGTATAAATGTAATTTCAGGCTGAATGCTCATGCAACGTATAAGATCAGCGGAAAATATAAAAGCACCGTTTAATACGGTGATAATTAAAGGGTTTTTGTTTTTAAAATCACGGTCCAATGCTTGACCTAGTTCGGCAACCCTCCCCAGTATTTCGGCTTCAGTAATATAAGCTTCAAATGTTTTGTCCAGTATTTTTATCATGCGTATTTTTATTATAGTTTTTCCATTAATAGCTGATACATCATAAGCATGGATTCAATATCTTTTTTATGTACAGTTTCATTGGGAGTATGCACATTGTCTTCCGGAGCGCCTACAAAACACCAGTCAATTGGGTAAGGTGATTGGTGCAGCTCTCTGCCGTCACTGGACCCGCCGCTTTCTACTTCTAACTGAAAAGGAATAGAGGATTCCTCGGCCAATGAGATAATTTTGTTGATAAATGATTTTCGCGGAACATTTCTATCGCGCATGGAAATAGCTACGCCTTTACCATGTTCAACACCTTCTGTTACCCAGGTAATATCAGATACCAATGCCTGCTGAATATTAAACTTTTCATACATGAATTTTGACAACAAAGGCACACTTCCGCCACCATGTTCTTCATAACACGAAAAAACAATCATGCCATTTTCCAAAGTCTCAGCCAGTTTTAAGCAATTATAAATTCCCAGCCTGTTATCCATATAGCAAGACTTTATGTGTTCTTCTGATTCCCTGAAATCACAATCGAAGGTGAGACTGGTTCCCCTTTCAATACCTCGTCCAAATTCATAAAACAACTGGTTTTCCTCATTCACCTGAAGTTTGCAATTGATCAGCCCCAGACCATCCTGCCCTTTTAATAGATAACCTGTTTCCACATCGGGTCCGCCTATAGGAATTAATTGATTATGATAGCGTACTGTAAAACCAATGGAGTCCATATGTGCATAAACTGCAGTACGTGGTTTTCCGAAAACCAGTATCAAGCAATCCTGTAATTCCGGGCCTTTAAAAATCTGTGGTTTTACCTTCCAGCTTGTTTCGTTTTTCGAAATATAGTTAAGCAGGAAATTCTTCATTTCACCTTCTTCACCGGAGGGTGCGTGAATTTCACATAAGGTTTTTAATAATTCAAATTCATTCATCACGGCAAAGGTATAAGCTTTTGCGAGGAAAAGGTATTAAGAAATGAGCGATTAATTTAAAATTTAAATAATTTCTAAGAAAATAAAATTATATTTAGATTTGGCAAAATAACCAACCGCAATTAATGAATGTTTATAGTCAATAAAGATAATAGTATTTTAAATCATTTTCTGGCGGAGCTAAGGGAAGTAGACATTCAAAGGGACAGGCAAAGGTTTCGGAGAAACCTCGAACGTGTAGCTGAGATATTAGCCTATGAAATATCTAAGTCACTTTATTTTCAACCCAAAGAAATTCAGACACCTTTACAAAAAACAAACATCCAACTCTTAACGGATTTCCCGGTAATTGTTAGTGTAATGAGGGCCGGACTACCTTTTCATCAGGGTTTTTTAAATGTTTTTGACCATGCGGACTCCGGATTTTTAGGGGCATACAGACAAAATACCGAAGAAGATGAATTTTCTATATTTTTAGGGTATCAGGCTATGCCTTCTGTAAAAAATAAGACAGTAATAATTGCAGACCCGATGCTTGCCACGGGTCAATCAATGGTTAAAGCAATTGAAAGTATTTTAAAAAGTGAAAAACCACAAAAAATTATAATAGCAAGCGCCATAGCCACCCCCGAGGCCTTACAATATTTAGAGGAGCAATTATCCATTGATTATTCCGTTTATGTTGGCGCATTAGATGAAAGACTGAACGAAAAGGCTTATATCTTACCTGGCTTAGGAGATGCCGGAGATTTAAGCTTTGGGAATAAAAAAGAAAGTTAATGGCCTTAAGTAATACCATTTTATTAATTGTTGGTTTAGCTGTCCTTATATTAGGAGGAGATTTGTTGGTGCGAGGAGCTTCCAGAATTGCTCTAAGGTTTAAAATTTCTCCCTTGGTAGTTGGGGTTACTATTGTGGCTTTTGGTACTTCCTCACCTGAATTGTTAATCAGTATTCAGGCAGCATTGTCAGGCAGCCCGGATATTACTATGGGTAATGTGATAGGTTCCAATATTTGCAATCTTGCCCTTGTGTTAGGTATTACAGCTCTAATAGCTCCTATCCCTGTGAACTCGGACAGTATTAAAATTGACTGGCCGATGACAATGGGCAGCTCCCTTTTATTGTACTTTTTAGTAAGAGAAGGGTATGTAAATGATTATGAGGGGGTTATGTTCATCATAATTTTAATACTGTATATCGTCTTTATTATTAGGAGGTCAAGAAAAAACAATATCGGCCCTGTTGAATTAGGAATAGAACTTGATGATCCTAAAGCAAATGACAATAAAAACCTGGCTAAGGATATTTTATTGATTTTAATAGGTGGTACGGGTTTATATTTTGGTTCAGATTGGTTTGTGAACAGTGCAAAAGACTTGGCTATTTATATGGGGATAAGCGAGCGGATTGTTGGAGTAACTGTAGTGGCTTTAGGTACCAGTTTACCGGAATTGGTGACCTCCGTAGTTGCAGCATTTAAAAAAGAAACAGATCTGGCATTAGGTAATTTAATGGGTTCAAATATATTTAATATTCTCTCTATTTTAGGTATAACCAGCTTGATATCCGAGATACAGGTAAGTGCCATTATTTTAAATTCGGACATGATATGGATGCTTGCAATAACCCTGGCAATATTACCAATGATGGTTTTTAATAAAAGAATCGATCGTTATGAAGGATTGATACTACTGGGAGCATATATTTTTTATACTGTAAATGTGATCATGTAAAAAGCAAAATCAGTCACGGTTTTACTTTTTTGTGTCATCCGTATCTTCATTCTCTTCGTCTGGGAGCATTTCTATATCCTGTATTAAAACACGCTTTGAAATACTCTGCCCTGTTAAAGTGGCGGCTAATCCACCCATTGCCGTTTCCTTATATCTCGACTCCATGCTATTGCCTACTTCGCCCAAAGCGTCCACACATTCATCTACAGGGATAACACCACTCACATTAGACAAGGCTATTTGCGCTGATGAATTGGCAATAGCCGCAGCACTGGCATTTCTTACCACACACGGCACTTCCACTAAGCCTGCAACAGGGTCACAAACAAGCCCGAGCATACACTGTATGGTAATAGCCACAGCATTAAAAGCCTGGTCAACATCGCCGCCCAGGCAGTAAACAATAGCACCGGCTGCCATAGCTGCAGCACTACCAGTTTCAGCCTGACACCCTCCTACAGCGCCCGCAAGGGAAGCTTTTTGCTCTATAATAAGTGCTATTCCTGCACCCACCAATAAACCTTCTAAAATTTTTCTATCTTCCAGGCCGTGAATTTCTTGTAAAGTGAACATAGTTCCAGGCAAAATCCCACTCGCTCCTGCGGTGGGGGCAGCTACTACTCTTCCCATACATGAGTTCACTTCTTTAGCCGCTAAAGCTCGGGCTATTAAATTCTGGAAATTTTTATCCAATACTGTTATTGGGTTTTTATAAACTTTTTTCGCACCATTATTAATCATTCCAGACCGGGAGGTCATGTCTTCTTCCAAACCAGTTGTTACCGCATCTCGCATAACATCATAAGCCGCTTGAAGGCCTTCCCAAACCTCCTCTTCTTCTCTGTCTTTCTGATCTTTTTCATATTCCAGCACAGGTTCGAAAAGCTGCATCTTGTGTTTTTCACAATAAGCTTTCCATTCTTTGAAGTCATTAAAAAGTAGCGACATATAATTTTCTTTAGTTTATTCTCTTAATCGACAAATAAACACAAAAGTTTATTGCCTACGTAATTTCTGGTAAAGATTATGCACTTATATTTGCAACATGGAAATTAAGAACGACTTATTATTACGCGCTGCAAGAGGAGAAGCTACTGAAAGAACACCTGTATGGTTAATGCGACAGGCCGGTAGAATATTACCGGAATATCGTGCTGTAAGAAATAAACTCAGTGGCTTTATTGAGCTTGCCCAAACTCCCGAGCTGGCAGCAGAGGTAACTTTGCAGCCGGTGGATCTTTTAGAAGTGGATGCCGCCATTATATTTTCTGATATATTGGTAATTCCTGAGGCAATGGGGCTTCCCTATGAAATGATTGAAAAAAGAGGACCTCATTTTCCGAAGACTATTCAAACAGAAGCTGACTTAAACCAGCTTTCTATTGCAAGACCGGAAGAAAGCCTGAGCTATGTTACCGATGCTATTAAAATAGTAAAAAAAGCACTTAATGGCAGAGTTCCATTAATAGGTTTTGCCGGAGCGCCTTGGACTATTTTTGCCTATATGATTGAAGGGGGGGGAAGTAAAACATTTTCCAAAGCAAAAGGGATGTTGTACAAAAACCCAGAGCTGTCCCATAAATTGCTTCAAATGATAACTGATAGTACAATCAAATATTTGCGTGCCCAAGTGGAAGCAGGCGCCGACTTAATTCAGGTCTTTGATAGCTGGGCTGGTATTTTGGCACCCGCACAGTATGAGTCATTTTCTATTCCTTACCTAAGGCAAATAGCTGATGCAATTGATAATGTGCCTAAAACAATTTTTGCCAAAGACGCACATTATGCTTTGCCTTCTTTAAGTCTATTAAAATATGATACAATTGGTTTAGACTGGACGATGGATCCTAAGAAGTCAAGGGATATAGTCGGGCCTAACAAAAGCTTACAAGGAAATTTAGACCCTTGTGCACTTTATGCGGATAATGATACTATCACTCGGTTAACACATGAAATGCTTGATAATTTTGGTAGCCATAGGTATATAGCTAATCTTGGTCATGGTGTTTATCCAGACATATCTCCTGACAAAGTGAAGCATTTTATTAACGAAGTGAAAGAATATAGTAGTAGAAAGGCTAAATAATTTTATTTAGCCTGCTTTAACCTTGTCAGTATTCTTTTTCAGGCTTTTAAATGCTAAGCTGATAAGTACAACGCTAAGCAAAAACAACAATCCGGAGATTATTGAAAGCACATAAATACCTTTATTGTAATTTTCCAGCGCAAAAAGAAAAAGTGAAGAAAGTGTTACCGTAAACATAAAAAACATCGGTACAAGCACAAAAGTCGCATTTTCTTTAATTTTATAAAGCCATACGGCCACAGCTAATAATGCTAATGCTGCCAACAACTGGTTAGCGGAACCAAAAATTGGCCACAAGACAGAGAATTCTCCTGATAGCAGCATCAAAACGGACATTATTACTACTATAAGAGTGGCAAAAAACCTGTTTTGACTCACTTTCTGCACTTTTGGATGTTTGATATTTTCAAAATATTCCTGAAAAGTAAACCTAGCCAGACGTGTGCAGGTATCCAGGGTGGTTAAAGCAAAAGCGGAAATTGTAAGCGCTACAAAAGTCACGGCTAATGATTCCGAAATACCCAGAGAAGAAATAATAAAGCCTAATCCGTCAGCAAACATATTAACAGGGCCTTCTGAAAAAAGCAGAGCGGTATAATCCGACCTTTCCAACACAATAACAGCACCGACAGAGATTATGGCCAAAAAAGATTCAATCAGCATACCACCAAAACCTACCATTTTCACATCTCCTTCTTTGTCAATTTGTTTGGAAGTAGTACCGGAAGCCACCAATGAATGAAAACCGCTAATGGCACCACATGCGACTGTTACAAAAAGCACTGGAAATAAATAGCCCATGTTTTCGCTACCTATTACTATATTATTGTCCATTTTAATTTCAGGATTGGCAACCGCAATTCCTACAATGGCCAAAATCATTAAACCGTATAAAAGAAAACTGCTGAGGTAATCTCTGGGCTGTAACAAAAATGTCATAGGAGTAACTGAAGCAACAAATGAGTAGGCAAGCAAAAGGAATACCCATGTTGTGTAATTAAATTCAATCGGCACTTCTGTACCTAAGTAAATAAATATATACATTAAACCTACTCCGATTATGGAAATGATAAGAAATGCGTTTTTTTTATTTTCGAAATGATGGTTGATTCTACCAAAAATAATGGCGAGGACTATAAATAGGCCTGAGGATGAAGCCACTTCTGGGTTTTTAACAAATGTTTTAGCTATAATATCTGCAAAAACAGCTATCACTAAAATTAAAGTGGCAAAGCTAAAAATCAGGAATAGCCTTTTCCCCCCATTTCCAATATAAGATTGAATAATAGCGCCTATTGATTTTCCTTTGTGACGTAAAGAGGCAACCATACTTGTAGTATCATGAACTGCTCCAAAGAATACCGCACCAAATAAAATCCAGATAACGGCCGGGATCCAGCCGAACGTAACGGCTATAATAGGGCCAATTATGGGGCCTGCGCCAGCTATTGAAGCAAAATGATGACCTAGAACAATGAATTTTTTAGTTGGCACATAATCAATATCATCTTTTAAGTTATGTGCGGGTGTTTTGTTGAGATTATTAATCTTTAACTTTTTGGCTATAAATTTCCCATAGGTAAAATATGCGGTCAAAAGAAATATACCCGAAAAAGATAATAACAGAATCAAATTCATTAATGGTAGTTCTTAATTAACAATGCTACAAATAAAGGCAATTATATTAAATTATTCTAAAAGCACCAGACAGCATTAAAGCCTTTTGAATTTAATCAAAAGGCACGTTTTATTGATGGCGGAAATATTTTTGAAAATATTAGTTTCTACATATTTCCTAAAATGGAACTATAATTGTAATTTTGCCCTGCAAATAATAACACGTAATTATTTGCACTATGAGTTTAGATACTTCAAAATTTATTTACGAGGCACTGACATATGACGATGTCCTTTTATTGCCCGGCTACTCAGATATTCTCCCCAGAGACACTGACACTTCTACCCAGCTTACCAGAAATATCCGATTGAATATTCCTTTAGTTTCTGCCGCCATGGATACGGTTACAGAGCATGATATGGCTATTGCTATGGCGCTTGAGGGCGGCTTGGGCTTTGTTCATAAAAACATGACCATAGAACAACAAGCTTTGCAGGTAAGGAAAGTAAAACGCTCCCAGAGTGGGATGATTTTAGACCCCATTACATTGCATGTTGATAGTACTGTTGGCGATGCATTGAAAATTATGCGGGAAAATAAAATCGGTGGTATTCCTGTAATTGATTCTTCTAAAAAACTTATTGGTATAGTTACCAACCGAGACTTACGCTTCCAAAAAGACCCTTCAGTTCCTGTTCAGAAAGTAATGACTTCAGAAAACTTAGTTACTGCAGAAGAAGGTATTAATCTGGAAGGAGCAGAGGACGTACTACAGGAATATAAAATTGAGAAATTACCAATAGTGAATAAAGCAGGCCTATTAATGGGGCTGATTACTTATAAAGATATACTAAAGA
>JBEPWY010000115.1:0-9865 GCA_041642185.1 Marivirga sp. | reverse complement strand
ACTTTATATTCTTCACCACTTATTTCTAGGATAGCGTAAGCAGCAAGAGCCATATCACATTGCCCCTCTCCGACGGTAGGCAAATCAGGGTCTGCCCTCTGAGAGGAGTTATTATTAATCATATCCCCTGTCAAAATGAATTCCACGCCATTTTTTTCTGCTATATCAACTTCGTCTTGTTGACAGGAATACATAAAAACAACTGCCAGCAATACCAGACTCAGTTGGTAAAATTTTGTTAAATTTCTCATAATCACATAATTTTAAAATTGGTTAATTGATAGTTATTAATTTTTCTCGATTCAACATCTTATACCGGAGATCTAATACTAATAGTAGGTTTCATACTTGAAAGAATTTAAAAAATTAAAGTAATAAACAAAATTGGTCAATACACCTCCTAATAATTAGAGATTGTAAGCCTTAATAAGAAAGACGATACTTACTTTTAATAAGTTTTAATATAACTATTTCTTTTTGCCTCTAATTTTAATAGTATTATTCTTGTTTTAAATTAATTTGAACCCTTCGTACCTAACATGAATTTTGGTTTTGTACTAATATATGTTCGAAATTCTATAAAGGCTTATAGAGAAACACTAATAGAATTATTTAAAACAAAAGATACATTAGTATTTTTCGTGTTTCAATCCTCTGTAATTATTCCTTTAATTACATTAATAATAAAACACTTCACGATATAAAAATTGTATTAACAGTTGCACCCACCGACTTCAACAACAACGTCTTAAAATGCTTCTCTAACTAACAAGTAAACATTCTGGATTTACAAAATCGTACTTTTAGTTCTTCATTTTCCGAAGCAAATACACGGATTTTTTTAGGGTATCCACCATTCATAAAATTTCCTTCGCTTGTTGTTCATAAATAGATTATATTCAAAATCTAAAAATGGTATGCTATTTATTGGGTTAGCTTCTATAAAAGAGAATTTAACCATCAGATAGCCTTAAATAAAAAATCAAATGCAAAAAATTAAATTCCTACTTTTCACGCTTACTATGCTCATATGCACTGAAAGCATGTATGCTCAAAGAAAATCCAAAGACAAAAACACGAGCTATTCTGAAAAATTATATGATGCACTTCAATGGCGCGGAATAGGCCCTTACCGGGGAGGGAGATCTGCAGCCGTTACTGGTGTTACAGGTCAGCCCAATTTATATTATATGGGTGCTACTGGTGGCGGAGTATGGCGCACCAAGGATGGCGGCAGTACTTGGGAAAGTATATCTGATGGCCATTTTGGAGGATCAATTGGCGCGGTAAGCGTAGCCGAAAGCGATCCCAATGTGATTTATGTTGGAGGTGGAGAAAAAACGGTAAGAGGTAATATGTCATTTGGCTATGGCATGTGGAAATCAGTAGATGCAGGTAGAAATTGGGAGCAAATAGGCCTAAAAAATAGTCGCCATATCAGCCGGATTCGCATTCATCCGCAAAACCCCGATATATTATATGTAGCGGTAATGGGTGATATCTTTAAAAGCTCTGAAGAAAGAGGTGTTTACAAATCAGTTGATGGCGGAAAAAGCTGGGAACGCAAACTGTTTACCAATGCAGATGCAGGAGCTGTGGATTTAATATTAGACCCTAACAATCCGCGTATCATGTACGCCTCCACATGGAATGTAAGAAGATCCCCTTCTAATTTCTCCAGTGGCGGACCCGGATCAGATATCTGGAAATCAACTGACAGTGGAGAAAGCTGGCAAAAACTTTCAGAAAACAAAGGATTGCCATCCGGTGTATGGGGCATTTCAGGTATCACCGTATCGCCGAAAAATTCCAACAGAGTTTGGGCTATTATAGAAAACGATAATGGAGGTGTTTTCCGCTCTGATGATGCCGGAAAAACATGGCAAAAAACCAATGAGGACAGAAGTCTGCGACAAAGAGCATGGTATTACACCCGTATTTATGCCGACACTCAGGATGAAGATATTGTTTATGTAGTGAATGTGGATTACCACAAGTCTAAAGACGGCGGCAAAACTTTCACAGCAGCGCGTGCCCCTCACGGCGATCACCATGATTTATGGATTGCTCCTGAAGACAACCAGCGTATGATTATGGCCGATGATGGTGGTGCCCAAGTTAGCTTTGATGGTGGAGATAACTGGAGTACATATATGAACCAAAATACAGCCCAATTTTACCGCGTTACCACAGACGACCATTTCCCTTTCCGTATATACGGAGCTCAGCAAGATAATTCCACAGTACGAATTGCTCACAGAACCACAGGATCTGTGATAGGAGAAAGAGATTGGGAAGAAACAGCAGGTAGTGAAAGTGCTCATTTAACCGTTGATCCGGAAAATGATAATATAGTATATGGTGGAAGTTATGATGGCTTTTTGACTAAATTTAATCACGATACAGAAGAAATAAGAGCGGTGAATGTATGGCCAGATAACCCAATGGGGCATGGCGCTGAAGAGATGAAATACCGTTTCCAATGGAATTTCCCGATCTTCTTTTCGCCACATGATAAAAATAAATTATATACTACTTCCAATCATGTGCATGTTTCTACAGATGAGGGCCACACATGGAGAACAATAAGTCCTGACCTTACCAGAAATGACCCATCGAAATTAGGCTCATCAGGAGGGCCAATTACAAAAGACAATACTAGTGTGGAGTACTATTGCACTATTTTCGCAGCCATTGAGTCGCCTTACGAAGAAGGTGTGATCTGGACAGGATCAGATGATGGCTTGATACATGTTTCAAAAGACGCAGGTGAAAACTGGGAAAATGTTACCCCTTCAGATATGCCCAAGTGGCTCATGATTAACAGTATTGATGCTGACCCTTTCACCAAAGGAGGCGCTTACGTAGCAGGAACATTATATAAATCCGGAGATTATCAGCCTTATTTATACAAAACAAAAGATTACGGTAAAAGCTGGACAAAAATAACTTCAGGTATTCCTTCTGAACATTTTACCCGGGTTGTAAGAGCAGATCCGAATAAAAAAGGAATATTATATGCAGGCACAGAAAGCGGCATGTATATCTCTTTTGATGATGGAGATAGCTGGAAGCCTTTTCAGCTAAACCTGCCTATTGTACCTATCACTGATTTGACAATTAAGGAAAACCATTTAATAGCGGCCACTCAAGGCAGAGGCTTCTGGTTAATTGATGATTTAACGGTATTGCACCAGTTGAATAAAAATATGGCTGATTCAGAAACATTTCTTTTTCAACCCAAACTCAGTTACAGAATTGGTGGCAGAAGCCGTGAATCCAAGACCGCCGGCACTAATATGCAATCAGGTGTAATGGTGAATTATTTTATCAATGATACTGCTACTGCCGACACAGTGAAACTGGTGTTTAGTGAGATTTCCGGTGAAGAAATTGTCAGTTTCACTTCTCATCCAGATAAAAAGAAGAATGAATCTAAGCTTACTATAAAACCTGGCAGCAATCAGTTTATTTGGGATATGCACTATCCTGATGCGGAAGGTTTCGAAGGAATGATACTTTGGTGGGCTTCCTTAAAAGGACCTCAAGCTTTGCCAGGAGAGTATACGGTAAGCCTGATCAGAAAAGGAGAAAAATTTAATCAGAATTTTGAAATTTTGAAGGACCCTCGATCTTCTGCTTCACAGCAGGATTTACAAGCGCAGTTTGATTTTATGAATGAAGTAATTGGAAAACTAACGGAAACTAATCAAGCCGTAGAGGATATAAGAATTGTAAGGACTCAAATAAATGATGTTTTAAGCAAAACAGATAAAGAGGCTATACAAACTTATGGGAAGAGCCTTTTAGAGGATATAAAAACTATAGAAGAAGCTTTGTATCAGACTAAAAACAAGAGCGGGCAAGATCCACTGAATTACCCGGTGAGATTAAACAATAAATTAGGGCATCTAAATTCTTTAACAGCCATGGGTGACAATCCTCCTACTGAATCAGCATTAGAGTTTAAGAAGGAAGTGACTGAAAGGATTGATAAACATTTAGCAAAATGGAATGAGATTAAAGATAGTTCTTTAAAAACCTTCAACCAGTTAGTTCAGGATAATAAAATAAAAGCTGTTAAGCTGGATTAAGAGATATGTCGGAGATTACTAAAAAGCACCATCATAGTTTGGTGCTTTTTAGTAATTGAAGGATTGTAGGTAATAACCTCAGGCCGATTTTAAACTCAAACTAGCATTTCTCTAGAAATTTTTGTGATTATAGAACTGGGCAATATAACATGTCGCTCCCCTGGAGCTGGTCTGATTACTTCCCCATAAGTTTATTGTAATCTGTTTTGATGGATCGTATGTCTAATTGTTATTCTAAAGATGGGAGGGGTATTCCAACAAAAGCATATGCATAGCTGTCTTAGAATGGTATTATATAAATCGACACAAGGTTCATTAATTCTTCAGTACTTTCAATCTCTCCCACAGATAGGAATGTCAATACCCCTATTCTGCTGCCCCCAATCAGGCATAGGAATATGGATGAATTCCACTCCTAAACCCCTTAAAAAAAGAAAAGCCGCAAGGGTAAATGCTAATACAGGTTTTAGATTGGCTGTAAATCTGTTTAGTTTTTTAAAAGTAAATTGTCCTGCCCATACGCTAGCCACTATCCAGGGAACCGTTCCTAAACCGAAAAACAACATATAAAAAGCAGATTCCCATACAGTTTCTGTCGCTACCGAACTCAATAAAGCCATATAAACCAAGCCGCAAGGCAATAAACCATTTAACAAACCTATTGAAAACCTGGAGCCAACATCACTTTTCCCCAAAAATTTTCTAAAACTGTTCTTCAGCCATTGATAAGGATAGGCTTCCCAATGATTAAGTTTATTAAATACTTTATATTTTGAGGGAACTACATAAAAGTAAACTATTAATAAAGCCATAAGAATAGATAAGGCACTTTGCCAGCCTAATAAAGATAGCCCCTCACCAAATAGAGCCAAAAGTACTCCTAAAATCATATAAGTAAAGATCCTTCCCAGCTGGTACGCGAAAAAACTTAGAGTTCTTGCCTTGTTTTTAAATACGCCTAACATAAGGGGTGCGCACATCACTGTACAATGCATCCCTCCAATTAAACCTATGCTGAGTGCTGCCCAAATCATTATTTTTGGATAAAGACCCGTTCTTCTTTATGGTAAAATTTACCATCTTTCTCCCAGCTCATATCAACCTGCCAGAGGCCGTCTTTAAACTTCTCAATAGGAACAAGATTGTTTTCGGTAAGTGTTATTTCAAAATCCATTCTGGAATCTGAAGGACGAAAGAATACTACTTTGCCTTTTACTTTTCCGGCTCCTTCAAAATACAAATGCAAATTATCTTTCTGCTGTTCGATGGTTATAGCAGGCTCCCACTCCTGCGCATTTTTCACTTTAGCCATATGACCTTGGTAGGCAATTTCCTCCTCATAGTAATTTTCAGCTACCAAATTAACTTCCTGATTAAAGCTTATTGTCACCAATGTGATGATCAACAACACAAAAAGACTAAATACTACTACTATTCTGTTTCCCCAATTCATTTCTGTCTATTTTAATGTTTTATTATTTCCTGAAAGACTGGGGACCGGGAAATCGCGAATTAATAGTTTGAATTACTTTCCCATCCTGATATACTTTCATTTTAATTTTATCACCATGTTCATTAAATACTCTTCTTGGTATCTCTATAAAAACATAAGTTTCTGCTTTTTGCTGACCTTCAAGCACTTTAACTGGTCCTGCCGGAAAGAATAATTTAGCTTCCGTCGGCTCCACTTCAAAACTTAGCTGCATTGGATCAAAAGATTTATTGATCATTTGAATCTGATACATATTACTAATTATGGTATCATTTTTCATCTGATAAATAGATCCGGGTGTTCTTGTTAAAGTGGCTTCCACAGGGGCTCGGCCAATCAATAAAAAACCCATTGCCCCCATTAAAATTAAAAGCACTGCAGAATATCCAATAACACGTGGTGTAATTAATTTTTTCTTCTTTTCTTCTACACCTTCAGCCGAATCAAACCTTATTAAGCCTTTTGGACGGTTAACTTTTACCATTACCTCATCGCAGGCATCGATGCAGGCCGTACAGTTGACACATTCCATCTGAGTACCGTTTCGAATGTCTATTCCTGTAGGACATACCTGCACACATAATGAGCAATCGATACAATCTCCTTTTTCTTCTTGCGGTTTATTTTTCCTCAAGCCTCCTCTAGGCTCACCTCTTAACCAGTCATAAATTACTACTATCGATTTCTTATCTAAGAATACTCCTTGCAATCTGCCATATGGGCAAACCACTGTACAGGCCTGTTCTCTGAAATAAGCAAAAACGAAATAGAAGATTCCCGTAAAAATCAAGAGTCCTGTAAAACCGTTCCAATTAGCTTGGGGGCCAGAAGCGATTACTGATTTCATCTCTTCAATACCTATAAGGTAAGCCATAAAAGTATGGGATACCCAAAAAGCAATGAAAAGGAAAATAGCCTGTTTGGTAGTTTTTTTCCAGATCTTCTCAAAATTCCATGGTGCTGCATCTAGTTTTCTTTGTCTGCTGGCATCACCCTCAATCCAGTACTCAATTTTACGGAAAACGATTTCCATAAATACTGTCTGCGGGCAAGCCCAGCCACACCAAACACGGCCAAAGACAACGGTAAAAAGCAAAATAAAAACTACAAAAATCAACAATAAAAATATCAACAAATGCGTATCCTGAGGCCAGAATACACTGCCCAGTATCACAAATTGCCTTTCAAAAAAATTCAGGAGTAATAAAGGGTGCCCTCCAATTTTAATAAACGGGCCTGCAAAAAACAAACCTAACAACAGCCAGGCCAAAACCCGTCTATAGTTATGTAAAGGTCCTTTGGGCTTCTTAGGATACACCTTATTTCTCCCCCCTTTTTCATTAACTGTTGCTAGTTGCCCCCTAAATTGCTCCTGATCTGTGGTCATTTTATTGCTCAAATTTATCAGGCAGATTTTCATCTACCGCTTCCTCTATTCTCTCTTCGGCTTTTTCTCTTTTAATTGGTTCCCCTTGTGGCTCCTTAGGCTGTGCAGGCGAAGTGCCAGCCAGGCTAATTACGAAGTTAGCCACATCCTGAATATCTTTAGGTGATAACTGTCCTTTCCATGGAATCATTCCTTTTGCGGGAACACCTTCTGATATTGTTGTGAAAACTCCCTTTATATCTGAATCATGAATCCAGAATTCATCAGCCAGATTAGGGCCAACACCACCTCCTCCATCAGCGGCATGGCACACCGCACAAGATTTTTGATAAATAGCTTGTCCGGCCTTGATTACTTCCTCATCAGTTTGAAATTCAGCTGTTTCAGCCGTAATGGCACTTAAACCAGCCATTGCTCTTCTCTCTGCCATTAAAGCTGCTTCTTGTATTTCTTCCTGATACTCTGTTTGTTGATTGGGAATTAAATCCCAAAACAAATAGGCCGGTACATAAAATATAGCAAATAGGAAGGTCCCTATAAAAATATAACTTAACCAGGGCGGCATTTTATAATCCATCTCCTGAATTCCATCATAATTGTGGTCCAGAAGCATATCGCTTTGCTGATCTACAGGCTTCAATCTGCCCGTAACCCACTTTTGCTTAAAGCGCTCATAAAAGCTCAACCTTTCTTCGCCAGGCTTCATTGGCTTAACAGGCGAAAGCACATTGACAGTTTGGAACATAAATATTGCTACTATGATAAGCAAAATGATCATTACAATTAACATTGCTCCCAAAGCCAATAAAATTTCGCCTTGTCCGGTCATCATTAGTTTATCATATAAACCGGGTTGTTCCACTTCAATCCCTTCCATGGCTTCTTCCACCTGAGCCATTAATTGTAAATGACCGGGAAGAAAAAACACCGGTAACAATAGCATGATTTTATTAATTATTTTCTTCATAGCTCTCATTTTTAATAGCATCGTTTTTTAAGTGTTCAACAGGTAGATTTTTCATTTTGCTAATATAATTTTTATCGGCCCTGACTACCCACCAGATTAAGCCGATGAAAAAAGCAAAGAATATCGACAGAGAAATCAGGGGGTATATCTGAAAATTATCGAGTTGTTCGAAATAATGTTTAAACATGGCTTTATCTATTTATTTTCTGAAACCTTTATTTTAATATCAGTTCCCATTCGTTGCAGATAAGCAATTAGGGCTACTATTTTCTTCTCAGGTAATATCTCTATACCGTCTTCACTCAGATTTTCAACAATTTGATTTGCCTGCTCCAGTGCATAGGCCTCTGCCTCTAATTCTAGTCCTTCTGAATAAGGAACACCTAATCTTCTCATCACACTAATTTTATCAGGAATTCCTTCAAGATCATAGTTATCGGTGAGTAACCACGGATAAGGTGGCATAATTGAGCCCGGAGCCATAGATCTTGGATCGTACATATGGTTAAAATGCCATGAATCCGGATATTTACCTCCTATTCTGTGCAAATCAGGCCCTGTTCTCTTAGAACCCCATAAAAATGGATAATCATAAACAAACTCACCAGCTTTGGAATATTCACCATAGCGTTCAGTTTCATCTCTGAAAGGCCGGATCATTTGCGAATGGCAACCAACACAACCTTCACTGATATAGATATCTCGCCCTTCAAGTTCCAGTGGTGTATATGGCTTTACAGATTCTATTTTAGTAACATTCTCTGATTTCATAAAAATAGCAGGAACGAGTTCAAAAATACCTCCTAAAAGAATAGCTATAGTAGTAAGGATGGTAAAGAAAATTGGTTTTCTTTCCCATACATGATGCCAATATTCATTGGCTTTACTTTTCACTTTTTCTAAAGCAGGTGCCTCTGCTGCCTCGTTAGCAAGGAATGTTCCATGCTTGGCTGTTTTCATCAGGTTGTAAATCATTACAAATACACCCGACAAATAAAGCAGTCCGCCCACAGCTCTCAATATATACATCGGAATGATCTGTAATGTAGTTGATAGGAAATTTGGATAAGCCAAAAGACCATCAGCTGTAAATTCTTTCCACATTAAACTTTGTGTGATGGCAGATACATACATTGGCAAGGCATAAAATAAGATACCCAAAGTACCTAGCCAAAAATGCATATTGGCCAATTTATTAGAGAAAAGCTTCGTTTGCCACATTTTTGGGATCATCCAATACAATATACCGAAGGTTAAAAAGCCATTCCAGCCTAAGGCTCCAATATGGACGTGGGCCACAATCCAATCGGTGTAATGAGCAATAGCACTTACATTCTTTAGTGATAACATTGGCCCTTCAAACACAGCCATACCGTAGGCAGTAATAGCTACCACCATAAACTTTAAAATGGCATCTTCCCTCACTTTATCCCATGCGCCTCTTAAAGTAAGTAATCCGTTTACCATACCACCCCATGATGGAGCCAAAAGCATAATAGAAAAAGCCGTACCTAAAGCCTGTGCCCATTCTGGCAAAGAGGTGTACAATAAATGGTGCGGACCGGCCCATATATAAAGGAAAATCAAAGCCCAGAAGTGCACAATTGAAAGTTTATAAGAATAAATAGGTCGATTGGCTGCTTTAGGCAGGAAGTAATACATCAAACCTAAATAAGGAGTGGTGAGGAAAAATGCTACGGCATTATGTCCGTACCACCATTGAACCAATGCATCCTGTACACCAGCATAGGCTGAATAACTTTTCATAAAGCTTACTGGCAATGCAAAGGAATTAACACTATGTAAAACAGCCACTGTAACAAATGAAGCAATGTAGAACCAAATAGCTACATACATATGTCGCTCCCTTCTTCTTAAAATGGTTCCAATCATGTTTATACCAAAAACTACCCAAATTAAGGCAA
>JBEPWY010000114.1:0-9907 GCA_041642185.1 Marivirga sp. | reverse complement strand
AGGATTAACAGAGGTTTTGTATACCACCTCCTTTTTACCTTTCTGACTGTTGCCATCATGCAAATAGTTGTTTCCATACTTACTTTCGCCACCAGCAGAACTATTCTTCCAATTATTATCTTCTACTACGCCCTCATCATTATTATCTAATACAATAGCAGAGCCAGAAATGGGTGGATTAGTTGCTAAAACCGGTACAAATTTAATTGCATCTACTACTACATAACCATTCGTATTTTTGTTACTGATACTGATTTTAGCATTGCTACCAAATTCATAGATACCTAAAGAAACCCATTTTGATCCTTCATTACGTTGGTTTTTCTTTATCATAGTTGTACCTGTACTACTAGCAATTTCAAATGGAGTGTTGCTTGCCCTATTATTATGAGCAAACCACCAAGCGAAAACCTCATATTTCCCGGATTCTAAATTTGTTTTGAATATTGCCTTTTTACTTCCTTTTTTATTATTACCGTCATGCAAATAATTACTGTTATACTTCTTGTTTCCACCTGCCGTGCTGTTGGACCAGTTACCATTTGTACTAACTTTAACTGAATTATTATCAATTATAATAGTTGAACCGGAAGGAGGGGAAGGTTCAATTGGTGTTTCTTTTTCGGTTTCAGCTTCCAGTTTGTTAGAGTAGGAGGAAGTGCCGTCACTGTTTTTTGCTCTCACTCTATAATAGTAAGTTTTATCAGCTTGTAAGTTTCTGTCTTTATAGTTGGTAGTATTATCAGAAGTAGTTTTAATTATACTATAACCCCTATTTCTATTTACTGACCGTTCTATTTCAAAGCTATTTTCGTTATTGGAATTATCACGCCATTTTATTGATATTTCACTGCTTGTGGCATTATTGCCATTAAGATGGGAGGGAGCATCAGGAGGGTTAAAATTGTCATTACCACCGGATTTTGATTGTGATAGCAGCCACTCATATAAATTGGGAGAATGAAAGGAATGATCAGTTTTATAAGCTCTATTCCAAGTGCCACTATGCCCAACACCCTCATAAATAGTAAATTTAGGTTCAGGTTTGGCATTACATGCAATCATACCATTTATGGGACGTTCCCCTGATCCTACTCCAATGGCATTATCATTGGACCCGTGAAAACCCCATACAGGAATTTCTCTTTCTGCTACAATACAAGCATTATTAAAACTACCTCTTCCTGCTACAGGGGCCAGTGCAGCAAAATAATTAGGTTCATTTTCATCAGAATAAGCTGTTTCCCATGTTCCTTGTCCCCCCATACTTAAACCTGTAAGATATACTCTGTCAGGATCAATTCTATAATTGATTAAAGCATATTGCACAAAAGGTATCACCTCGTAGCCTTTCCATCCATGCCTGTCGTTTCCTTGCTGAGGAGATAAAACAATGAAACATTCTTCATTACCATTTATATCAAAACACATTTTATCTCCATTTTTTATCAATTTAGGAGGGCCATGTTTTTCAACGGCTTTTAATGCCGAAGGAGACCCATTTCCTCTTTCCCCATGTCCATGCAGGAAAATAATTGCAGGGTATTCTTTATTAGTAGATTGGTAATCAGCAGGGAGATGTTCTAAGTATCCCATTCCGTTATCTGCAACTTTGGGGACTTGTTGGGCATTTAATAAACCCGAATACAGAAAAAGTGATAGGGTGGTTAAAGTTAGTTTTGAAAACAGAGTGATTTTTCGCAAAATTAATTGCCTATAGGTTCTTTTCATAGTGTATGGTTTTTGATGAATCCTTGATTCACAATTATAAAATAGTTTTTTGATTGGATTGTAATATCGAATTTTAAAAATATAATTAATTGATGATTCCTATTAAATTAATTATTATATGATTTTGTGTTAGATGCAATGGTATTACAGTATTAACTAACTAACAGATATGTAATTATGTTTATTGTACTTAATAATTGTAAAAGAAAAATGAGATAGTTTTAATAGTATTGTATTGGGATATGTATAATTTTAATTAGTATAGAAAACACACCTCCTAAAGGATAATTTTATTTATAAGTAATATTATTTGTAATCTCAATAGTTATTTTGAAATATGAATGGAATTAGATGTATTATGATAGGGTGTTTATTTTTTAATAATAGTGTAAGATAAAAACCTCTTTAAAATAAATTTGATCTAATAAATCGGTCGAGCTAGTACAAAATTTTGCTATTAACAATTATCCAGATAGTTTTAATTAAGAATTACGTATTTTTCAAAAATTATTACAATGGCTATTGCATTTAGGGAAATTTTGTATATTTGGTTTAGTGCAGTGGAAATCACTGCAATATTTATTAACTAACTAAAATATTTTATGACCAATTTACTAAAGGAATTCAAAGCTTATGGTGTAATGGCAATTGCTGCTATTTTCTTTTTAACTATCACTATGTCTTCTTGTGGAGATTCAAAAAAAGATAGCACTGAAGAAGCAACAACAACTGAAGAAACTGTTGCACCTGTAGAAGATCATGATGCTGAGCATCCTACAGACCATGAACATACAGGTGATGAACATCCGACAGACGGAGATGAACATCCTAGTACTGAAATGGAATAAGAGTCTGCTCCATCAGAATCTTAATAATTATAATTGTTAAAGAGCTCGAATAGAATCTTATCATATTCGAGCTCTTTTTTTATTAAATATTATTTTTTCTCCTAAATGAAAAAGTAAGCTTTGGGAACTCAACCTTGTTTCCCACTTCCAAAAGAGGATAAGCAAGAAAATTAATTGGTCCTGAATGAGGCGCAGGGTTTAAATTCAGATCCCTTCCACGGCTCAGCTCAATCCGGTTGGCAGGATGACGACCAAAATAATAAGTAGCCAGCGCGGTGTATTTATTAGCTTCACTGATGTCCACAGGCCACCATTTACCTTCTGCATAAAATTCAGCCCAACAATGATACCCATCAATACCTCCTTCATTTCTGTCCGAAGGAATCGCAGCACCTATTGCAAAACGTGCAGGTATTCCTGCAGATCTGGCCAATGAAATAAAGAATGAATGAAATTCTGTGCAATTTCCACCCCTTGAGTCACAGGCAAACACAGCATCCCCCTGACCATGGTTTCCGTCTTTTCTATAGTTCATATTTTCAATAATATAATCATAGATAGCTCTTGCCTGCATTAAATCATCTTCTTTCTTCTTTAATCCAATTATGTCGTTTGCAATATCTCCAAATCTACCACCTACTGGTACCAGTCTGTCAGATTTTAAATACTTGTCAAGCTGCACTTCTTCCGCCTTATAAGGGTTTTTTTCTATTCTCTGTACATTATAAGTAATTTCAATTTTTTGTTCGCTATGCTCAGGTTTTAGCTCAATGTAAAGAATAGAATTATTATTTATAGAGTCCTTTATCATTTGTTGAACTCCTGGAGCTTTAATAGAAACCACCTCTATTGTCTGAAAATCATCACTTTTTGCAATTGGGATCCATATTTGAGCATCATCTTCCAATTTTGGTAGAGTTGCATTATAATAAAACGTGAATTCATCTTTTACTTCAATAACACCTAATAGCGCATTAGAGGCTCCTTCAATAGGTGCTTTTTTCCAAGTTTTGTCATCTGCTTGTTTCCAGGAATAGAAAGGTCTACCATTAAGTTTATGCAAACTGGTTTCTGTAACGCTCATTTCTTTTGCTTCTCCGGCCAGAAAAAAATCCACATCATAAACATCCCCTTTCTTATCTGCTAAATCAACGCATGCAAAATAGCGTTGAGGTCCTAGGTTAGATAAATATTCTGTATGTACCCGGACTAGCTTCAGGCTTAAATCCTCCCCTTCTTTTTCAACATGAAAATAACCGTCTCCTTCTTCAGTTTTTTGTTTAATATAGCCCTCTATTCCAGCTTCAATATCAGTTATATTTACTTTTATTGATATTTCCTTTTTATTGGATAATTTTTCATTATTTTCCTTGTTCGATTGACAAGAAGCTATCACGAAAAGTAGGCATATTGATACTATTGCTTTGTTAAACATATTGTTTTATATTGATTGATCTATTATTAATAAGAAAAGCCTGTTTAAAACAGGCTTTCTGGTTCTTCAAAGTTAGTTTTTTGTTTATTTACCACCCATTTTTGCTAGCCTTTCTCTTAACTGCTCGTTTTCCTTTTCAGCATTTTTTAAAGCTGTTATATTTTTTGAGACAGTAGAAATACCTATTACTTCACCTTTTATACCAATTATAGGTTCACAGCGTGTTTCAATAACCAAATTACCGCTTTCTAGTTCTCGAACTTCTTCCACTTTTACTTTCTCACCTTTTAAGGCTTTATCATATCTACTCTTCCATTTTTCCAACTGATCTTGAGGAAGTATTGAAAGTATATTTATACCGGTTTTTAAATCTATACCTGACTGCTTAAAACGCTCTTTTAATACCTCGTTTACCACCAAAACATGATACTCTGTATCAATTGCAAAGAACGTATCATCTGTATTATTGATCATTCCATTAAGCACAAAGTCTCTTTCCTGCATTTTCTGTGCTACCTGCTCTTTCTGCATTTCCATATTCTTTTGGTCCGTTATGTCCCGTGAGAATATTGTTACACCTGTGATTTCGCCTGAAGCCTCCTTAATTGGGTGAATATCATAGTGTCTATAGCTGTTTTCACCCTTTACACTACTTTCTATAGTAAATGATAACTTTTCTCCTGCCAGAGCTCTATCATAATAGGATTTCCATTCCTCTTTTACATCTCCCAACATGTCTAAAGCATTACTTCCTTCAGCCATGGTCTCAAATTGGGTGCCTTTATATCGGTCTTTAATAACCTGGTTCATTACAAGAATGGTGTAATCTCTATCTATAAGGATAATAGAATCCGTAGTATTGTTAATTAAAGCATTAAGTGTAGATTCTTTAAGCCCCATTTCTGACTGCGCTCTTGCCATTTCTTCCTGAGTAGCTTCCATTTCCTCCATATTCTGGCGCATCTCTTCTTCCTGCGCTCGCATTTGCTCTGTCATGGATTGCGACTCCTCTAGAAGAACCTTAGTCCGCTCATTTGTTTTGGCATTTGCAATGGTAGAAGCAATATTTTCTCCCAGTTTCTCTACAAATTCTACACGGTATTGAGGGATAGGTTTGATTGAGGCTATTTCTACTACCCCCTTAGTCTCCCCATTTATTTTTAAGGGAACAATTAATATACACCTTGGAAGGGTTTCCCCTAAGCCCGATTTTATCTCTATATAATTTTCAGGTACTTCAGTTAGATATATTTTATCTCCTTCTTGAACTGCCTGACCAATTAAACCCTCACCAATACTGATCTCTTTATTTAATCTTTTCCTTCTTTCATAAGCATAGGCTGCTTCAAGAATTATTTTTGGCTCTTCGTCATCATTTACATCAGGCTCGGTCAGCACAAATAAAGCACCCTGATTAGCCTCCATATATTTTACAAGGTTTGAAATAATCTGATAGGAGAGTTCTTCAATGTTGTCATTATTGTTACGTAGTATGTCTGCAAATTTAGCCAGCCCTTCAGTAACCCAATTACGCTCTCTGTCGGCAATAGCCGATTTTTGCATCTGATTACGCATCTTTATAAGTGAATTTGCTAAAGAATTGGTTTCATCATTTTCCAAACCCTCATAGTTTGCATCCAGCTTACCTTCTCCAATTTTAGTAGTAAAATCTGTAGCATTTTTTAAAATATTGGCAAGAGAGTTTATATTCCTTGCTACAAATCCTAATTCATTTTCACTTCTGAAATTAATTTGGTTCGAAAGGTTACCTTTAGCTAATTCTCTTGATGTTAAAGAAATTTTATGAATTGGCTTTAAAATCAGATTTTTTACAAAAAAATAAATGAGAACAATTAATAATAATACATATAGTATCAATATTATGGATGCCGTATCTTCCTCTTTATCCTCTTTAGTTGCAATCTCATATGATATGTTTTCAATATCCTTTGCTTCTTTTATGAAAGCAGCATAAGCAGGACCCAAATCACCAGATAATGCAGATAAGCTCCTTTTACCATCCTTCCATGTATAAAGTAACTCCTTATAAGGATTCCACTTTTTTCTTAAATCCACCAATGAATTAGCTAATTGCTCTTCTGGTGATTTAATATAAATGGTTTTATCTCCTTTTAGATAAGTGCCGCCATTTTCAAATGTATAGATGATTTTTTCAATATCACGTATATGATTTTCCACCTGAGCTTCATTTTGACTAAGCATTTCCGGCTGAAGAGGAAGTGCTATTTTAGTGAGGTTGCCAAGTTTCTCAGAACGAAGAAGGGTTTCTTCAGTATAACCGAAATTTCTGGTAAAGTAAAATACCAAAATAGCTACTGCCAACAATCCTCCACCCATCAAATAGGCTATCTTTCTGATTTTCCAATCATAAATTCCTTTATTCTTTTTTCCCATTATAGTTAATTACTAAAATTTTATTTATTTAATTTCCTGAATATTAAAATCAATAGCCTGGTCTAAGGCATTAAATCTAATAAAGAGCGCTTTATAATACTCGTTTTGGTTTTCCCCACATTTATTACTGGGTTCAAGATAGTATATGAAAAATTTTTGGCTCCTTTGATACAATTCATGCTCATCGGCCTGACCAAGTAAACTTATCACTTCATTTTGTGCTAATCCTTTCAGTTTTTCTTTTTGATCTAAAAGCTCATCGATAACTGTGATTCTATAGTTCTTGCAACCATTTTTATCGCTCTTCCATTTTTCTAAATCCACATTATTTAATTCCGGTAACTCGGAGCAAGCCATTACAAAGCATAAAAATATAAAGGATAAGTTTTTTAATTTCATTAAGTAAGTTTTGTAGGTTGTGGTATAATTGCAGTTTTTTGTTTCCTGAATAAAAGAAGAAAAGCAAGTGATACAAAAGAATAGGCTAATAATGAATACAGTATTATTGGGGTGTTTTCATTTAAAATCAGAAACCAAATAACTAATGGCAAAATAATTAATCGAACCAATTCCAAAGCCCTTCCATATTTATGCTCTTCTAATAATAATCCACAGCTAAGCACGCTGATAATAATTAAAGATACAGCAGCAATTTGTTGAATTAAATTGAGATTATCAGCCTGAAATAAAAATAATGCGGTTCCTCCCAGTATGATAAAATATTGCAACAATACATATAGGCTTATGGCAGCACTAGATTTTTTATCAAATTTCCTGTCTGTAGCTCTATTGACCTCCGGAATAGCCATTTGGCCACCCATTTCCTCTGGCAGCCATCCGGGTTTGTTAAAAACATAGTTCATTTTATTTTTAAACCCTTTCATTTGCTTTAATCCCTGAGTCATTTCTACATAATGTTGTAAATTAACCCATACAGGATTCCAACTCTCTGTAGGCTTTGTAATACCATAAGTTGGTTTTTCTTCTTCTACCTGAAAAGTACCAAACATCTTGTCCCAAATAATAAAAACTCCAGCATGATTTTTATCAATATATTTTGGGTTTCGCCCATGATGTACCCTATGATGGGAGGGGGTGTTCAAAATTAGTTCCAGCGGACCTAATTTACCTATTGTTTCGGTATGTATCCAAAATTGGTAAACAGTAACCAGCCCCGACATCAGTACAAAACTTAATGTATCAAATCCAATAATAGCCAGAGGAAAGTAGAAAAAGAAAGTCCATATTATCTGGAAAGAACCTTGTCTTAATGCCACTGAAAAATTATAATCTTCACTTTGGTGATGCACCACATGGCCTCCCCAAAATAAATTGATTTCGTGGCTTTTACGGTGAGCCCAGTAATAGAAGAAATCAACTAATATAAAAAGAATGATGAGATTGTACCAGGTTGGCAGTATTTCAAATAAGGCAAAATTTTCATATACCAACTGATAAGCAGCAATACTTAAAACTTTAAAAAAGACTCCAGTTACTTGCTGGGTAATACCACAACTAATATTAGTAATAGCATCATTTAAGCGATAAATCCTGTACTTTCTTATCGCCTGAATCAATAATTCTATACCTATTAATGCGAAATAAACCGGTATTGATAATATAATAGGGTTAAAATCCATAAAGTACAATTCTTAATTGTATTGCAATTAAAAAACTTATCATGTTAAATATAACATTTTAAGTAAAAACTTTCGCAAAAAATGGGGAAATACTCAACAAAGACTTTAATTTTGCCAATAAATTAAATCTATGGAAAGAATAGCACGCGCATTTCTCGTTGCAACAGGATTAGCCTATACAGTTTTATTATTTTATGCCTACGCTTATTTTGCTGATACATCTTTTGTAAGAGTGAAAATCACTAAAGAATTTTATCAAATCAGTAATAATACCTTCTTTTATATGGGGTTAATTATTCCGGCTATTGTTATCATAATCTGCCTAATATTATCATATATCATTAAAAATCAGCCAGTTTCATCTAAAACTTATTTTAAAAATGAAAAAGCTAAAAGAAGCCTCTATAGCTGGAGTGTGAGTTTGGCAGGAGCGTTCAATTTATTTTTTGCAGCTCTTTTAACAGTTATTATTTTTATTAATAATGAAGAAGGTATGCAACAAAATGGATATGTACCTTTGTTAATTGGTAGTTTGTTGATTATTGTTTTCTGGATAATCTGGCTTCCACAAATTTTAATAAAAAATAAATAATATTTTCATTTTATTTTCACCAGTCTGATTGCTTAAAATCAGAAATCCTAAGCGGTTCATTATCAGCTTTATTAATATTATTTATTAATGTAATACTTTATTCTTTTCATAAGTGTTACAACCTATATTTAACATAATTAATACAATCGACTTCGTTATAAAGCTTTAAAATTTCAAAAAGCTTTGTAATTTTAAAATTTGAGTCCGATTTATATTTCAAGAAATACAACATATGGCAGAAGTTCAATATACCGAAGACAGTATTAAATCACTAGACTGGCGTGAGCATATCAGGCTAAGGCCGGGGATGTACATCGGAAAGCTGGGAGATGGGTCTTCCCCTGACGATGGAATTTATGTACTTGTAAAGGAAGTGATAGATAACTCCATTGATGAGCACATGATGGGATATGGAAAAACCATTGAGGTTAAAATTACTGATACCCGTGTGGAAATCAGGGATTATGGCCGTGGTATTCCATTAGGAAAAGTAGTGGATTGTGTGAGTAAAATTAACACAGGTGGTAAATATGACTCAACTGCATTTCAAAAATCTGTAGGCTTAAATGGAGTTGGTACTAAAGCCGTGAATGCTTTATCCGGTTATTTTAAAGTGCAGGCTTTTCGTGACGGAAAAACCAAAATTGCCGAATTTGAGAGAGGTATTATCAAAACCGATGGAGAAATCATTGACTCAAGTGGTAGAAACGGTACCCTGATAGTTTTTGAACCTGATGCAACTGTTTTTAAAAATTATAATTTTATTCCGGGCTTTCTGGAAGAGCAAATATGGAATTATGCTTTCCTTAATGCTGGCCTAACCATTAATTTTAATGGTGAAAAATTTCATTCTGCACGTGGTCTTTATGACTTGCTAGAGCATAAAACAGATGAAGAGAATAACCGCTATCCAATCATCCAGATAAAAGGAGAAGATATTGAAGTGGCAATGACGCATGCCAACCAATATGGGGAAGAATATTACTCATTCGTAAACGGGCAGAATACCACACAAGGTGGAACCCACTTAATAGCTTTTAAAGAAGCTGTGGTAAGAACCATACGTGATTTCTATGGTAAAAATTATGATCCTTCTGATATCAGACAAAGTATAGTTGCAGCCGTAGCTGTGCGTGTTCAGGAGCCGGTTTTTGAATCTCAAACAAAAACTAAGCTGGGCTCTCAGAGTGTAGGGCCTGACGGGCCAACCATGCGGACTTTCATTAATGATTTTGTAAAAAAGGCG
>JBEPWY010000113.1:0-9913 GCA_041642185.1 Marivirga sp. | reverse complement strand
AACATGAAATGCAAGACAGAGAAAATATACTTAATGAACCTACCATCGTGTCCGAAGCAGATTTATTTGGTAATATCACTTTTGTAAATGATAAATTAATTGAAATTGCAAAGTACAACAAAGAGGAAATGATAGGACAGCCACATAGCCTCTTTCGCCACCCAGATACACCTAAACAATTATTTGAGCTATTGTGGGATACCATACAATCGGGTAAGGTATTTAGGGGGGTTATTAAAAACAAAGCCAAAGATGGTTCAGTATACTGGGTTGATGCAGTAATATCACCTGTACTAAATGATAAACAACAGCCAGTAAAATATATAGGTGTACGTTATGTGATTGAAAATGAGAAGATAGCTCAAGAACTTTTCGATGCGCAGTTAATTAAAATGGGCTGGGCCTGAGTAAGGTAATCCTCAGTTACTTTCATCAAAATAGCATTTTAATTTTGGAGAGAAAATAACTATTTTAATCGCAATACATACCCAAGGCTGATCTCTGAAAAATCAGCCTTTCCTAAATTGGCATTTAAATATGGGGCAAGATAAAAATTGTGCTTCGGAAGGTCAGAAGTATTGAACAAATATAGCCGTAAACCCAGTCGGCTCAAAAATACTTTTGTTAAATGGTGTTTAAGGGTCCCCTGTGGTTCAAATCTTTTTGAAAAGTGCTCGTAAAATGGTCTATAGATATTTATTCCTCCTTCTATTGATAGCCCTACATGGTGTATCAAAAATTCGGCCCCCATCATAAAATAAAAACTTTGAGGACTCATATCTAATGCCTGTAATTCCGGATTTGCAGCTATAGAATCCGCAAAATGCTCATAATGCCTTAACCCGAAACCGGCGTACCAACTAAAATGATTGTTTAAAACTAAACCGACTGCAATAGAACTCGTATAAACCGCTTTTTTGCTTCCTCCCACCGGGCCAGAGGTGCCGCCAAATTCATGAAAACCTATTCCTGAACTGGCACTAATGAATACTTTTGGGGCTGGCTTAGCAGAATCACCATTCTTCCTTTGGTTAGCAATAGCAGGTTTTTTATAGATGCCGAGACTAATAACTGCAGAATTAATACCGAAATTAGGTAACTGGGTATGTCCGTTGCTACCGTGTAAGTAACCTATACCTGCTCTTAATGATTTACCTGATGTTAATGAGAAATCACGGTAATAAAAGCCTTGAAAGCTCCACGTGATATTACTTCCTACCGCCTTATTTAAAGGGTTGTCTCTAAATGTTTTAGTAAAATATGAAAGCCCAAGACCTAATTGTATCATTCCTTTCTTCAAAGGAAAGCCCACCACCGGTAAAACATTAAACTCATTTCCAAAAAGACTGTTATTACCTAGATTATGAATGCTAACATTTACGCCAAACAATGGATTATTATAATAGCGATTGACGGAATTATTTTCATTGCTTTGTTGATAAAGTGTGGCTCCAATTCCCCATCTTAAATTTGCAGAAGGGTAACTCATGTAATTGGGAACAATTCTTCCTGCGTAAAGCTCGGGTATAAGAAATATTGTTTTCTTGGCAGAATTAGATTTCTCCTGTGATTTTAGCTGCTTTATATTGCAAAAAAAAGTGAAGCATGCTATTAAAAGGAGGAAAATGCTTTTATTAAATTTATTGTAGCCGATAGAATTGATGATCAACGTTGCATAGATTTAACTCAAAACTAGTTATCAGAGGAAAATAATCCTATATTTTTAACTAATTTAGAATAACGAATAAGCTAAAAAGAAAATTTTCTACTTGATAAAGAATTTTTTTCGGATATTTTTTCGTTCAATCTATTCGTAAACGATTAACTTTTTTAACTGTGCCATATTATTCCAGAAAAAAGAACCGTAATACTTCCGCTCTTACAAAATTATGGATTGTTCTGATAATTATTATTATTACAGCTAGTTCTATTTTGTACTGGGGCTATAATAATTATGGTAAATTAATCCAGTCGCTTAATACAATTACCGATCCCAATCAAAAAACTGTTCTTATCAATGAGTTATTTCAGGAAATTGTTGAGGCAGACACTTATTTCAGTTCCTATGTATTGACTGATGACACTATAAACGAGAGAAAATACCATGAGAAAATTGCCTCAGTAAAATTTAAACTGAATGAATTGGAAGAGTTATTAAAGGAAGATAGTACTCAACGTGAACGAATAGATTCCCTTCAAGCCACAATTGAATTAAAAAACAGTTATCTGTCTACCTATCTCAACCTTAAGAAAGAGAAAGTTTCAGCCTTGTTTACAAATGAAGCACTTGCCCGTATCAGTCGGCAACTTAAAGATTCTGCTTATGTGGAAAAGGAGCTGAGAAGAAAGCAGAAAATTATAGGCAATATAGAGCCAATTGAGAAAGAAAAAATTATTATTAAATCAGATGATTATGAGGGGATTAATGGTTTTTTTAGAAAACTTTTTGGAAAAGGAAACTTACAATTAGATACCATTAAAACCATTGAGGAACAAATAAATTATAGCCTCGATTTATCGGTAGACACGAGTATAGTGAGAGATTATTTTATTGATACAACTCTTTCAGTGGTTAAAAATATCTTAGTTGATGTGTTGGCTGAAGAAATGGATATGCAACAAAAGCTGAATACAGTAGAATTGGAATTGATCAATCAGGATCAAAAATTCATCACTATTATCCGTAGCATCATTTCAGAATTAAGGAATGAAGAACAATTGAAAAATATATCACAACAAAGTGAGTCGCGCTTAAAAGCTAAGAAATTAACTACTGAATTAGTATTTATGGGTGTGTTTGGTATTGCGTTAAGCAGTATTTTTATATTTCTTATATTAAGAGATATTACAAGGGCTGGCCATTATAGAAGAAAATTAGAGGAAGAGAAGAAACGTGCAGAACAATTGACAAAAGTTAAAGAAGAATTTCTTGCTAAAATGAGCCATGAAATTAGAACACCTCTGCACAGTATTATTGGTTTCTCTGATTTATTGGGGAAATCCAAACTAGATAATAACCAACAGAAATATTTGAATGCCATTGATGAATCCAACCGTCATCTTAAAGAGCTCATAGATGATATATTGGATCAGGCTAAAATAGATGCAGGAAAGTTGACAATAGAGAAAAAACCTGTATTTGTACCGCTGTTGGCTGAAGAACTTAAATTGATATTTTTACCAAAATTCATATCAGACAAGGTGAAGTTTGAAGTAGAGATTTCAGAATTTTTAAGGAATCACGTTTTTATTTCAGACTTATTTAAACTTAAACAGGTTTTAGTAAACCTTATAGGTAATGCAGTTAAATTCACTGAGAAAGGCTTTGTTAAAATTTCATTTGATCAGGTAAAGTTAACTGACACAAGTTGCCAAATCCATATTAGTGTATCAGATACCGGAAAGGGCATAAAAGAAGAAGAATTCGGCCAGATTTTTGAGCAGTTTAAACAAGGCGCTTCAGGTAAATTATTAGGTAACTCTGGCACGGGTTTAGGCTTATCTATTACCAAAAGTATTATTAAATTATTAGGGGGTGATATTAGTGTGGAAAGTAAAGTAGGAGCAGGATCTAATTTCAAAATAAATTTTCAGGCACGTTTTGAACCGGCCCCCATGCATTTTATTGAAGATGTTAGCGCTATAGAGGTTAAAAGTGAAGTAGGGCAGAGCCATTTTAATGTCCATGTATTGCTGGTGGAAGATGACCCTTGGAATGCACAGCTTTTAATAGAAACATTAAAGCCTGTAACTACCAGTCATATTTTATTTACTAATGCTGAGGATGCTATTGAATACCTTAGCACCAATCCCGAAGTTGATATAATATTTACTGATATTAATTTACCTGAAATGAGTGGAGAAAATTTCCTGAAGCATTGCAGAAATAAAAAAATTGATATTCCTATCGTAGCACTTACTGCCCATATTCAGCAAAGCAAAAAAGAGAAGTTTTTACGCTCGGGATTTAATGCAGTTTGTATTAAGCCATTTAAAAAAGAAGATATAATTCAACTACTAGCTGGCTATTTTGAGGCTGATACACTTCCCGAAAAATCAATTGAAGTAGAAATGAGTGAAAATAAATCAGCGTTGGATGTCACATTTCTAAGAGAGTTTGCAGCCAATGATGAGGATGTTTACTTTGATTTGTTGAATACCTTTTGTGAAGAATTTTCAGCAAAATTAAAAAGACTTAATCGTGCTTACAAGTTTAATGATATAGCAGCTGCTGGGGGTATTTGTCACCAGTTAAAATCAGCATTGGAGCAAATAAACGTCTATACATTGAGTGAAGCTTTGCTTAGTGTCGAATTATTTGCCACCATGAAAAATGAAGATAGGGTGAGAGAAGAACTACAGAGAATATTGCCAGCATTAAACAAACTTGAAGAAGAGTTACAGAATATCAGGCATCAATCCCATACTCTTTAATTTTTTTATAGAGGGTTGATCTGTCAATGTTTAGAATTTTAGCAGCAAGTGTTTTATTAAACTTTGTATCGCTTAATACCTTTTTAATAGCTTCAATCTCCTGAGATTTGTGAATCTCTTTTAAATCCTGGTTAACCATGGATGATTGTGGCTGTTCTGCAACTTCTTTTGTTTCAACTTCTTTTTTCTGAATTTTAATTACTTCAGGAAGTTGGTTAATGGTAATATAATCATCTGGAGATAATAAAACTGACCGTTTGATTAAATTCTTGAGTTCCCTCAGATTACCTGGCCAGTCGTAGCTTTTAAAAAGTTCAAGTACTTCTTCAGTTATTATTTTCGGGCTTTTATTTAATTCTCTGCAAGCTTCCTGCATAAAGAAGGCGCAGTACTCTTCAAGGTCCTCTAATCTTTCTCTGAGAGGAGGTACTTTCAGCTCAAATTCATTTATTCTATGGTATAAGTCATTTCTAAATTCTTCAGCACTTTTGTTTGCTGTAAGATTTTCATTGGTTGCCGAAATAATTCTTACGTCAACAGGAATTTCTTTTTCGCTTCCTACTGCTTTGATAACATTTTCCTGTAGCACTCTTAGGAGTTGTACCTGAACCTCATAAGGCAGGTTACCTATCTCATCTAAAAATAAAGTGCCGCCATTGGCTAATTCAAATTGACCCTTTTTATCATGAATTGCTCCTGTAAATGAACCCTTTATATGACCGAACAACTCACTTGCTGCTAATTCTTTGGATAGCACACCACAATCCATGGCTATAAACGGCTTATTAGCACGGCTGCTCTTCTGATGAATAATATTGGCAACATATTCTTTACCGGTACCACTTTCTCCTAGAATTAGTACACTCATTTTAGTTGGAGCTACCAGGTCCACATAATTCCAAAGCTCCAGTGATTGAGGCGTTTTACCAATTATAAATTCAAGTGAGTTCTGATCTGTAGTTTTTTCCTGTACTTCTAAATCTTCTTCTTCTTTTGGCTCTGATTGAAGCGCTTTTTGAATAGTTTTTAATAATTCATCAGGGATTACTGGCTTGGTGACAAATTCATAAGCTCCTAATTTAATGGAGTTAATAGCTGTCCGGATATCTGAATAATTAGTAATAAGAATAACGGGAATGCTCTTATAGATTTTTTTTATTTCCTGCATCAGTTCAATACCGTTCATTTCAGGAAGTTTGAAATCTGTAAGTACTAAATCAATAATGTTTTCCTTAAGTAGGCTTAAGGCAGACTGGGGGGAATGAGCTGATTCTACTTCATAGTTATTCCTTAACAGGAAACCTGTAAGCATTTTGTTAAAAGAGGGATCGTCATCAATTACCAGTATTTTCATGTATTTTATAATATAAAAAAACTCCCCGAAGGGAGTTTTCTTAATAGTTTTATACAAAGGTAATGAATAACTTAAAAATTACATATCATCTTTTTCTTTTGTTTCTAATAATTTTCCATTAGCATCATATTTCAATGCCCATTTTTTATTATTAGCATCAACTACCACTTTATAAGTCTTTCCGGTAGTTTCATTCATTTCATACACTTCTTTTATATCGCTTTCAGTGTAGTTCGATTGCTTAAAAGCTGCTTGAACTGCTTGAGGAGCTTCAGAAAATTGAATTTCCCTTTTATCATCTTGCATATCATAACTTGACTCGTTTTTAGACGTTTGATCCGTCTCACCAGTTTGAGCAAAAGAAGCTAAAGTTAATCCTGCAACTAGTCCGAATGTTAAAAATAATTTTTTCATGGTATTTAAAGTTTTAGTTTTTGTTATTTGATTACATATAGACTAAATGTATGCCATCAATTAATAATCAGCTAATTACCTGATTTATAGATTGTTGTGTTTTTGTCGGTTAATTTATTACTGTAGTATTACTCTACGGATTGTTGAATTGTACAACAGTTTGTTGATTAATAAGAAATTAATTAGTCAAAATATCATAATTTAAACAACCCCCATTAATTCTACTTGCCTGTTCAGTAGAATGAGTTAAACTAAAAATAAATTTGTTTTAAGTTTATTAATCAAATGCTAAGAATGAAATATTCTAAATATGAGGAATGAATTCTTATCGGTCTATTCTCATATTTTAATAAAAAATAATTGAGCGTTAATAATCATCTGTTCTCTGGTCGGAAATTTTTATGATATTTCGGGTTAAAATAAGGTGTTAAGGGGGGATTCGATTTCCTTGTTTAATCTACAAAAGAAATCGAAGTCAAACACTCTTCATAATAAAAAAATCTATAGAATTCCGAAGAACTCTATAGATAGATTAGAAAGATATGTTTGGACTAATATGAAGGATTTGGTTAAATAAATATTCAAATAAAAAAAAGCAGAATTATCGGATAGAAAATATTTTGTTGGAAAGACTCCTTTAATCAGAAGGAAAACCGATTAGCAGCCCCTTTTCATCATATTTCAACACCCATTTTTTATTGTTTTTGGTAACAATAAATTCGTAAGCTGTATTATCTTTATTTTCGCTTTTACTAATTTTTACAATATCAGTTATTTTATAACCATTTGTTTCAAAAGTGTTTTTAATTGCGGAGGGAAAGTTATCGACAGGGCTTGTCTGATTATTGTAAGCTATAAATTTTTGATGAGCCAGTTGTTTTTCAGATAATAATTTTGATTCTCCAAATGAAAATAAAATAATGCAAATGGCAACCAAAACTCCGGGAATTAATAATAACTTTTTCATTTTGTCCTGGTTTAAATTAGATTACATTAATCTAGAGGGTGAAATAATTCAGGACTTGAAATTACAAGTCCTGAACTTTCAAAAAGTAAGTTCCCGAAAAGTGGGAACTTGAATCTAAAAAATAAACTAAGAATAATTTTTTTAGCTTTTTTCTTCCTCCAGAAGAGTGCCTTCACTATCATATTTAAGGATCCAGTTTTCAGAATCCTTTTCAATTTTTATATGATAATTTTTTTCCTCACCTACTATTATTTCCTGTACTTCAATTATTTTATCTTTATTATGTTTTGAGGCCAAAAATGAATTTTGCACCGCTATAGGTGTATCCTCAAATTTAATTACCTTTTGGTTTTCAATGTAATTAGTTAAATTATTGTTAATGAAAAGCTCTGCATTGGAATCATGTATGATAACTAATCCTGTAAAGGAAATTATTACTACAATTCCGATTGATATAAAAGCTTTCATTATTGAAAATTTTAAGGTTTATAGTTAAAATTTTATGTACCAGAAATATGCCAAAGTGTATATTTGTTTTTAACTAGCTGTTAATTAATGCCTTATCTATAACCCTTGAAAGCAGACGGTGTAGGATAAAACAACAATGTGTAGGGTTTTACAACAAAATGATTTGTGTAATTATAAATTTATTAAAAAAAAATGCTCTGAATCCTGAAATTCAGAGCATTTAAAGCTTTAAGTATAATTAACTTTTTATTTTACTATAAATTGTGTTTTCCCTATTACATAATCATCAGCATATAATTCTACTTTATAAACACCTTCTTCGTAATCTTCTCCACGAGTGTAAAGAAAAGATAAACGTTGTTGAGTGTTGTCAAACAAAATTTCCTGCTTAGCTGTATAAAACATTTCCTTTCCATCACGCATAAAAGAGCCTGAACCTGTATTAACGTCAAACAGCTCCTGACCTTGAGGATTAATTATTCTCAATATTATATTTTTCCCTTCCGGTTGTGCCACATTGTTTTCTGCAAGGTTAAATGTTACTTTAATCTTGTCGATATGTCGGGGTCTAAATTCATCTTCTCTTTCTTTTCCTCTGGAATTAACGGCCATTACTTTAATGTTTTCTGCCTTTAAGCGGGATGCTGTAGCTACTTTATCAGCTAATTCTTCTCTTCGGGTTCTAAGCTGATAAATGCTATCATTTAAAACATTTTTCTCTGTTTTTAAATTGGTGTTCTCGCTTAACAATTGTTCATTTATTTCTTCCAGCTTTTTTATCTTTTCATCCTGAAGGTTCAATAACTCCTCATAGCCGCCCACCTTATCTTTGTATTTTTTTATTTGGTTTGCCGCCCAGTTATTAGACTTCCGAAGGTCTTCTTTTTCGTCTTCTAAGTTTTTCCTGATTAATTCCAGCTCAGTCACATCGCCTCCTAATGACTCTATTTCAGCAATTTTCTGATCAAGTTGTTGACTAATATTATCCAGTTCTGTATAAGTTGTTTTTAATTCTGTCTGTAACTCCTCATTTTTACTGGCCTCATCTAAATAAAACTTTATTCCAACAACTGCAGCTATAATAATTATAAAAGCAATAATAATGGCTTTGGTATTATTCTTTTTCGTGGTATTTTTAAATTCTTCAGGGTTTGTATTTGCTGATTCCTTATTCATATTTGTTAGATGATTTTATTTATTTTTTATGTTTTCAGGGATATATGCCTTTACTTATCCGATAAACAACGTTAAAATACCGTTAAAATTTAATGAGCAAATTTAAACATTTATTTATACTAAGCTAATGGAGTTGAATGAATCTTACTGGACGGAGCGATATTTATCTGATAACACAGGCTGGGATATAGGCTATCCAGCCCCTGCCATTATTCAATATGTAGAGCAGATTAGAAACAGGCATATAAAAATACTGATACCAGGTTGTGGAAATGCTTATGAAGCTGAGAAATTGTGGGAGCTGGGTTTTACTAATATTCACTTACTTGATATATCTAAAGCCCCACTAGAGCATTTTGCTGCACAAGTTCCTGATTTCCCTGAAGATCATTTACTCCATGCCGATTTTTTCCAATTGGAGGGCCATTATGATTTAATTATTGAACAAACTTTTTTTTGCGCAATACACCCCTCTAAACGACCTGATTATGTGAGTAAAATGAACAGTTTATTATTAGAAAAAGGCTCTTTAGTTGGTTTGCTTTTTGATGACACTCTTTTCGATGACCATCCGCCTTTTGGAGGAAATAAAGAGGAGTATCAGTCTTTATTTGAAAAGGAATTTGTTATTCACAAAATGGAGCGCTGCTATAATTCTATACCACCCAGGCAGGGCAGTGAGTTGTTCATTAACTTACACCCTAATAAAAACTCAAAGTAAAATGCTGTTTTTGGAAATCAGGGTTGAAGAAAATTAAACCAGCATCAAAAATATCAATTGAACTAGTAACCAAAGGATGGGCTTTAATCTCTTCCCATGCTTTTTTCATTTGGGCCGACCAATGAATGTCATCAAATATGAAAATAGATTGCGAGTGATGAAAAGGGAGAAGCTGATTAAAATAATTCATTGTTGCTTCATAAGTATGATTGGCATCTACATAAACTAAATCAATTTTGTTTATTCTTTTTGATAAATGTTGTGCTAAGGTATTGTCAATGTTGCCATTAATAAACTCCACATTCTTATTTTCCTTATTTATGTCTTTGGCAATGGAAATAAGGTTGGCATCTCCTTCGAAAGTACAAATATGTGCTTG
>JBEPWY010000112.1:0-9930 GCA_041642185.1 Marivirga sp. | reverse complement strand
AATTACAACTAACAGGGAAATCAAATCTTAATCTTATGAAAAAATTCAATATCAGGTTTAAAGTATCAATAAATGGAGACAGTTTTCTTATAAAGCTTTAAATGATGGAAGAAGCTTTTTTAACTGCCGTAGACCGGTATCAAAACATCCTCCACAAAGTGTGCAGCTTATACCGGGACACTAAAGAGGATCAGGAGGACCTTTTTCAGGAGATAGTTTTTCAACTATGGAAATCCTTCCCAAAATTCAGGAACGAATCAAAGATAAGCACCTGGATGTATAGAGTTGCGCTGACTACTGCAATATCTACTTTTAGGAAGAACAGTATCAGTATAAATTATAAGGATAGTATTCCGGAGAATTTTCATCCTGTAGAAAAGCCTTTGATTTCTGAAAATGAAGAACGGCTTTTTGAAGCATTACGAAAATTAAATGAAGCTGAAAGAGCAATTATTGCCCTCTACCTGGAAGATTATTCTCATAAGGAAATAGGTGATATTATCGGAATCAGCGAAAACTATATTGGTGTTCGGATGAACCGCATAAAAAACAAATTAAAGAATATTTTAACCAGTGCTTTAAAAGCCGGAGTGATTAATTATCGAACAAATTAAAATTTAATAAAATGGATATTAACGACTTAAAATCAAATTGGAAAAATATACAAGCTGACCCAAAAGATAAATCAGATTTATTGAAAATGACAAAGGTGAGCAACCATCCTAAATTAAGAAGAATCAGGATCAAATTAATCATAGAATCTGCACTGCTTATTGTATTTCTTGCTGTTTATAATAACATTTTTGATGGTGCTCAAAAACCTGTCTGGGCGAATATTATATTAATAGTTGGTGCGGGATTATATGTGCTGGCAGATTTAACTGCTTATCTGAATTTAAAAAACATCAAGCAGAAAAGGCACCTAAAAGAGACTCTGCAAAATTTTACAAAAAAACTGAAAGTAATTTCAAGCCTATCATTAGTCAGTTCTTTACTATTTGGATCAGCCCTTATTTTATTTTTTACATCATCTATCAATTTTACTCAAAGCAAATACTTTATACTGGTAGGCATGATCATTACCTTCTTACTTATGATAATTGCCTCCTATAGAATTTGGGCAAACAGAATTAATCATATTACAAAAGCAATAGCTGAATTAGAGTAAAAGAATTTAGCGTATTTAAATAGTTAGGTACTACCATAAATTTAGTGGAATGCCTTTTGTGTATTTAAAGGTTTGTCCTTATTCATTTTGGGATTCCAGCCACAGGCTGGTCAGCCTTTGGCTGATTTCTTTTGAGTCCTTGTCCCGAATTTTCATCGGGAAAGTCAAAAGAAAGGAAAAAAGCTTACGAAGTACTAGTAGCAGAAGTATGAACCAACAGAGGATTTATAAAACATTTTTTATCTTGAGTATCCTATATGTAGTTCTAATGTCCAATCGTGATAGAACCCATATTTATTAATGTAGAAAGCAACTTAACAACACATTGCAGCATCTGACAATAAACTATTAAAGCTTAAACCATATGTTCAAAAATATTTTTTCCATCATAGGGATCATCATAATATTATGTTCTACTTCACTTTTTGGTCAAAAACAATCACTAAGTAAATCCGAAGAGGTTTTTGAAGCATTTTGGACAGTATTTAATGAGAATTATGCTTTTTTTGAAGAAAAAGGAGTAAGCTGGAGCAAAGCATATGAAAAATATCGTCCGCTCGTATCAGGCACCACTGGCGAAGATGAATTGTTCCGCATTGTATGCGAAATGATTAAACCGCTTAATGACGGACATGTTAACCTGAAATCGCCTTCAGGCAAGAAATTCTCTGCCTCCAGACCTTCCAGAATAATCGAGGAATTTTCTAAAACTGAAGGCTCTAAAAAAGATTTGTACTATAATATGGTTGACAGCACATTATATGCCAATGGATTTGAACCTCTAAAAACTATTGGTACTAAATTCAGAGGTCAACCACTTTTCTTTTATAGTAAAAATGAGAATTACGGATATTTAAGATTTAGCAGAAGTTTTGTCAATCTGCTATATATGAAGGGCCTGTTTACCAATTTTTGGCTGGAAAAAATTTTTCAGGAATTTAATAGAAAGAAAGGATTGATAATAGATATCATGTTTAATATAGGGGGCGATGACAAATTCTCCTATAATTTGGCGGGCAGATTTACAGAGAAGGAATTTTTAGGTCATTATAAACAAGTGAAAAATGGTGAAGCGCATGATGAATTCACGGACTTAAAAGCACATTATGTACAGCCAAAAGGAAAAACAAAATTCTTGCAACCAATCATTCTATTGACCAATGATAAAACCTTAAGCGCTGCAGATGTATTTACTTTAATAATGAATGAACTCCCCAAAAACACCATTATAGGAGAAAATTCAAACGGTAGCTTTTCTGATCTTTATTCTAAAAAATTGCCGAACGGATGGAAGGTAAAATTGAGCAATCAAAGGTATTTATCCGCTGATAAAATAAATTATGAAGGAGTTGGTGTACCTGTTGATATTGAAGTCCAAAATATGCTTTCTGACTTAGAAAATATGACCGACCCACTTATTGTTAAGGCTTTACAAATTCTGGATGAGAAAATAGTTAGCATCAGTAAATAAAAAAATTCTTAGGTTAATAGCTATTTTACTTTTAGACTTTAACAAATAATTGTCTGTTAACGAAACCTAATAAGCCCTCTTGAGTATCTTTTTAAGATGATCAGCGAATCAAGAAGTGCTTTTCTTAAAGATTTAGGTGCATTTATTCAAATTCCCGGCTATCTGTGCCTGCCCACTTTTGTAGTTATTCTTGTTTTTCAGGAATGGTTCGCCTTAGTTCCTTTTGGCATCCTCACATTGGTCAGCTTTGGGATTGGCCAATTATTACAACGCATTTTTAAAGGTGGGAAAGAAACTGAATCCGGTTCCTCCTATGCATTGATTAGCCTGGTTTGGCTTTTACTTCCTCTTTTTGGCACTATCCCTTTTTTAGGGGTGGCCTGGTTAATCCCCAACCCCAACGAACAAGTGATTATATACGCTGATTTCCACAGCGCATTCTTCGAATCTATGTCAGGTTTTACAGGAACGGGATTAACTATGCTGAGTGATAGTAGCATGATACCGCATTCGCTTCAATGGTGGCGTTCTATTATGGAATGGGTAGGTGGATTGGGAATCATATTTCTTGCTGTTGCTATTCTTGACACAGCTCATAAAAGTGAAAGCCTTTACCAATCGGAAGCCATGGGCTGGAAAAGCGAATCTAAAAAGCCGGAAAATAAGATCATGAAAATTATTTGGATTTACTCTGCCTATACTGTTTTATCCATACTTGTTTTTTATGCAGTAGGTATGCCTTTTTGGGAAGCACTAAACCATGGTATTACCGGTATAGCAACTGGCGGATTTAGTGTGACAAAAGACAGCTTTATTTCCTATACCGATACGATTAAGTGGGCAGCAATACCAATCATGTTAATAGGATCATTTAGTTTTAAAATCCATGTTTTATTTATTGAAAGGAAGTTTAAAGAATTATATAAGCAAACTCAGCTAAAATATTTAACGATAATATTTATACTGATTCTTTCAATGGTATTGATTGCCAATAGTAATGAAGATGTAGTGGATTTAGTGTTTCAAACTGCCTCTGCTTTGGGCACCTGCGGTTTTAATTCTTCTGACCTTAATAATTGGATATCTCTATTCTTGTTTCCTCTATTCATCGCCATGTTTATAGGTGGTAATTCCAGCTCTACCACCGGGGGTGTGAAAACCCAACGTATTGCCTGGTTATGGAAAGCATTGAAAGAAAATATCAGGCAGGCACTTACTCCTGATAAGGATAAGAAAGAGTTTAAGTTCCGGGTAATGTACAATGGTAAAGTAGTGGACAATGAACAGGCATTTAAAAAAATAAGATTAGCCGGCATTTTGCTGTTTATGTGGGCTTTTACGGTGTTTTTTGGCACATTATTACTCACTTTTATACTACATGGATATCAGTACAGTTTCTTTGATATACTGTTTGATGTAACTTCTGCATTAAACAATGTTGGCTTAAGTTCAGGCGTAACAGCTGCAGTATTGCCCGCACCTGCCAAATGGGTATTAAGTGCCATTATGTTGGTAGGAAGGCTGGAAATATTGGGAGTTTTAGTAATGTTTTCTTTCTTTTTTGGAAAAAAAAGAGCTTAATTGAGGAAAGATAGACAGATATTCAACCAAACTTTTTTAACTAGATTACCTAATAAATGAAAAAAATCACTCCTTTTCAAAATTTAAACGATGCTAATACCATTTTAGATAATGGGGGCAGATTCTATAATATTCTCACTAAAGCAGATGACGGTGAAATTTCTACTGCTGAAATAGGTAAAGTTGCAGGGCTTTTCAATGACAAGCAAAAAATGGTGCTTTATTTTGCCATGTCTGTCTCAGAACTAAACCGTGGGGACAAAAAGAAAATTGAAGCTTCCTTATCAGACAATTTAAAACTGGCCTATGAAAAATTTCCACTGCAAATATTAAACCCTTCAGAAGCTGAGTCAATAGGTATTCTTTCATCGAACGCTATAATCGAGGGGGTTCCTAAAATGATCGAGTCCAAATCAGACTTTAAAGGATTTATCATGGTTCCGATGAGCACAGGAAAAACTACTAGTTTAATGTTGATCCCGATTTTTGACCAGTATGATGTATATGAAATTCGAGACAATGAATCTTCAAATACCTTTTTAATTGCCCATGCCAGAGGTGCTGAAAAATTACCTGAAAAATATATCAGAGTTGGAGGGGTTTTTAAAGAACTTAAAATTAAAGAAGACGAAAAAGAAATACCAAAATTATTTCTGGAAGCCTCCTATTTCTCAATTGTCTAATTTCATGTGTATATAATTGATTTTAAGTTGTCACAACTTGTGCCGCAACAGCGGTATGGAATAGTTCAGCTGTCAGCAAACCTTTAACCGTCACATTTTCTTATAATATTCCTGCCAAAGGCAGGCAAGCTATGCTCGGTTGGTATGCTGCGTTTATGACTATTTCATGTGTATATAATTGTTTTTTAGTTACCACAAGGAATTCGCTACAAATTTTATTCATTTCGGTTGGTATATTAAAATGTCTAAAATTTATGCTCATTTCATATGACAGCAAGGTGACACCTTGCTGTCGTAATAAAGACCAGCATTTCCCAATAGTTTTGTAACTTAACAAACCGGAAATTATGGAAACTCGAAACATTGCAAAAAATCTAATTTACCAGCGGAAGCTTAAAGGTTATTCGCAGGAAAAATTATCGGCTAAAACCACTGTCACCGTACGCACTATCCAAAGGATTGAAAAAGGTGAAGTTAATCCTCATCTTGAAACAGTGAAATTACTGGCAACAGCCCTGGATATTCAGGTAGAGGATTTGATGGATCTGGAAAACCCAAAGCAGGAAAGCCTGCAAATGAAATGGCTTTTGTTGATGCATGGGCTTCCAATTTTAGGACTGTTAATTCCTTTCTTTAATATACTAGTCTCTGTTTTTCTGTGGATACATAAAAGAGAAGATAACCCTATTTATAACAGACACGGCAAAGCAATTATCAACTTTCAAATAACAGTAACAATCTTCTATATACTTTCTTTTGTTACTTTACTTACCATTGAAGGCTGGGGATTTCTTTTCTTCATAAGTGTGATCCCCCTTAGCCTTATCATTATGCTGGCCAATATAATCTATGTATTAAGAGCACAAAAATGTTTCTATCCTGCCATTCCTTTTTTGGGCAGTAAAAATAAATTCTCTGCCGGTACGGTTGCCATCATAGCATTGGCCTTTGGTCTGGCAGCTTGTAATGATAATCCTGAAGAAAGTATTATAAGATTGGATGGCACATCCATTACTAAGGATTCGCTTACCATAAAGATCAATCAATTGGTAAAAGATGCCGATGTACATGGTTTGGCAGTTACTGTATTTGAGGACAATGGAGGTTCAAATATAAATATTTGGCCATAATTCAGTATGATTACTCAATTTATACGTTAAAATTAATCTTACTTTCCACTTCACAGTTTTTTGAATTTGGATAGGTTCATACTCAATTGAGCGAAAATAAAATCAATTGATTTAACAGATAATTAATAATCAAGATTTTACACAACGTTGAATAAGGTTAAGATTTTAATAGTTGAAGACGAGCTCATAATAGCCGAAGATTTAAAAGACATTCTAGAAAGTCTGGATTATGATGTATGTGGCATCTCCATTAGTGCCAGAGAATCTTTACAAATGTTGGAAGAACATGCTCCCGACTTAGCGCTTCTGGACATTCAGATTAAAGGCGGTAAAGATGGCATTGAACTCGCCAATGACATCAATGAACAGTTCAAAATCCCTTTTATCTTCTTGTCTTCTCATGCCGATGCTTCCACACTTGAAAGAGCCAAAGAGGTGAGGCCTTATGGATACCTGGTTAAGCCTTTTCAGGAAAAGGATATTCATACTACTATAGAAATGGCACTAAATAATTTTACCAACACAAGTAATCTTAGGGCTTTAGAAGAAAATAATCCTGATTATATTTTAAACGACAGCCTGTTTGTGAGAAATAACAGTATGTATGTAAAGCTCAAATTTAAGGATATTATTTACTTAGAGGCTGATGCTAATTATAGCAACATCTTCGCTAATGATAAAAAATATGTAATCCGATCAACCCTAAAGGAATTAGAAACTAAGCTTCAAGGGCATAATTTTTCTCGTATTCATAAATCCTTTTTAATTAATTTAAATGCTATTGATGCTATAGATGCGCAATCAGTACATATAGGGAACAAGGAAATTCCCATTAGCCGGACCCAACACAGCTGGCTTCTCAAGCAAATTAACAGTATTTAAGTAGCTATTGATAAATATCATTAACTGAAAAAAATAGTGTTCAGTATAAAATGTAAGTTAATCATTTAAATGGCGAAGAGCTGGCTAAATTGAAGCGCGAAAGCATCTTTTTGTGTTGATTTCTCCAATTAGGATGCCTTTGCCCTTGATTCTGGATCAAAACAATAGAATAATTTTGAACAGTTGCTCTTATCATCCGAATAGAATCTCCCACGTAAACCTTCAAAGCATCACGATAAGAATGTAGGAGTCGACTAATTTTAATTAACAGCTGCAAGCCATATTTTTCAAGTAAATATTATTCTTAAGCTCATCATGATAAATAAAGATAAACTTGATGATTTTTAAATCTTATTGTTCCATTCAAATAATCTAAAGATACATTTTCAAGCACTTTATTTACAACTATTTACAGTTCATCCCTATGGTCGATTAGTGAGTTAGTTAAGTGGGTATATTTGGTTAATAAATAAAAACGAACCACTAAACACCAATAAAATGAAAACTTTAAAAACGATTACTCTCGCACTATTAGTAGCATTAACAATTTCATCAGCTTTTTCCCAAGCGGAAAACGGCTATAGCTTAGCTGAATCAAAAATTGTAGAAAAAACTAAAAGCCCAAAAACGTTGAACCCATCTTATATAGGTGGAAATGAAGCACTTGCAGAATTTTTGAGTACGAATTTAGAATACCCGGAAATAGCTAAAAGGCAAGGTGTGGAAGGTACAGTAATATTAACCTATACTATTACCAAAAAAGGCGAAATTACAGACATAAAGGTAGCTCAATCTGTAAATAAGGAGCTTGATAAGGAAGCCATTAGATTAGTTAGTAAAATGCCTAAATGGTCGCCTGCTGTAAAGGATGGAAAAGCAAGGGATATAAAGTATCAACTTCCTGTAAAATTTGAATTAAACTTTTAAAATAAAAAGTAAACTTATTTAATGATTTTATGTAATATATAAAAGGCCAAACCCCATGATTTGGCTTTTTTTCACGCATTTAATCAAGGGGGCTCAAAATTATAAAAAAATGAGAAGTTTTAGATTTTTAATACTTATAAGCTCAGGAATAATAATTACTTCTATCATTTATTCCTGCAGTAGTGAAGTAAAAAGTGCAGAAGAACTAACTGCCCAAAATTCCGAATTAACTGACCAAGACTTAGTAATAAAAGGGAAATACCTGGTGAATATAATGGGCTGTCATGATTGTCATTCCCCTAAAAAAATAGGGCCAAATGGGCCAGCAATCATCCCGGAATTAATGCTTTCTGGCTACCCGCAAGATCGACCGATTCCATCCTTCGATTTAGATGCTTTCGAAAAAGGCTTTTCCATGATGAATCAGGATTTAACGGCAGCGGCAGGTCCATGGGGTATTTCCTTTGCCGGCAACCTAACGCCTCATGCTACTGGTTTAGGCAACTGGACAGAAGTGCAATTTAAAAAGGCCATTACACAAGGTAAGTATAAAGGAGTGGATGGTAATAGAATGCTTTTACCCCCTATGCCATGGATAAATTACAAAAAATTGAAAGATGATGATATCAAAGCCATCTTTACTTATTTACAAAGTATTAAGCCGGTAGAAAACATAGTACCTCAGCCAATACAGCCTGTATTAGTTAATTTTTAGATGATAAAAACATATTTAATAGTACAATATATAATTTTAACTGGATTTATTTCAAATATTACTTTATAAATTTTAAAAAATCAAGTATATTAATACTTAAATTCAAAATAGAATTTAAACTATCAACCTCTATAACCATGATTAAAGCCATCTCAATATTAGCAATACTGATATTATTGCTTCCAACAACTGTTCCTGCGCAAAATTGGGTCTCTGATTCTTTACTGATTGTGAAGAATCAAATTGAAGAAGAGATAAAAAATGAGAATTACGATAAAGTCCAGCAGATCTTCACTTACCTCAGCGGGAAGGGTTCAAGTTCGTTAGATCAAAAGATTTTCGATTACATGTATGCAATAATTGAACGAGATGAAATTAAAAATCAACCTGGTTTATTAGGGATAATTGTAAATAATTTAGGCAACATGGAATTTTACAGGGGAGATATGATGATGGCCAAAAATAGATTTGAGGAAGCTTTAATATATTATCAGGCTGCAAAGCAAAAAAAAGATGCAGCCGGTATGGCAATGAATCTAGGTATTATACAAGAACGTTTAGCCAATTATGATTCAGCATTAATTAATTACGATAAAGCACTACCCATTTTTCTTGAGTTGAAAGACTTTGATGCAGCTGCTATATGTTTCGAAAACCAAGCGATAGTATATAATTATATGGGTAATTCCTCAAAGTCATTAGCTTTATTAAATAAGACAGATTCTCTTTTAAATGAAACATTGAATGATGGGGATGGTCGATTTACTAATTTATATTATAATAAATCCATAGTATTCATGGAAATAGGAAACTTTGACTCCTCTATATACTATGCTTTTAAAGGTCTTAAAATCAGTGAAAATTTAGAAGATGATAGGAGAAAGAATATTGGCTACATACAATTGCAAGACATATATAAAAGAATGGGGGATGATGAGAATTGGCTTAAATATATTGATTTAGCCAAACATTTTGCTGAAAAAACCGGAAATGAAATGAGATTGGCTGAGCTTAATTTTAGTCTAAGCTCATATTACAACTCTAACGGTTTATATGACTCTGCAGAATATTTCATTAAAAAAGCTACACCTTATTACGTGAAAGAAAATGTTGGTGAGGGGTTAGCAAAATCTTATTTATTAATGGGTAGTATAAACTACGAGAAAGGTGATTTTGATAAAGCCTCGAATTATTTTAAATTATCTTTAAAAAACATTGTGTCTATTGATAGTAAAACTTTAGCTTCCATCTATCATAATCTAGGGAAATCCTTTATTAAAATTAAGCAATATGACTCTTCAGATTATTATTTGCAGAAAGCACTAGAAAAAAGATTATCCTTTAGAGAATTAGAATCTATCAGCGAAACATAT
>JBEPWY010000111.1:0-9963 GCA_041642185.1 Marivirga sp. | reverse complement strand
GCAAATCCTATTTAAAGTACTTCATTTAAAAGGGCCAGTATTTCCTCATAACTTCTATACCCAATTATAGTTACATACTTATTAGTTTGTTTATTTTGAATATTTAAAGTGGGGAATCGCTCTATACTATTAGCTGATACTTTTTTTAAATCTTTTTTAAATTCAATCCGGCTTTTCTGTCCTAGCAAATCTATTTTAAATTGCTCGATCTCAATTATATCTGCATCATCTTTCAGTAAATCATCAACTACTTCATATATCACCTTCAATTTTGATACATTTAAACCTTTTTCCATTACAGCTTCAGAAAGTTTCCAGAATAACTGTATTGAGGCTCTTTCTGACTGTAAACGGGCAGCTGTAACAGCTAAGCATGGAGGGAAAGATGAGCTTGGAGGGTCTTTCATCCATACCATATAATTAATAGGTATATTCATCTGATCTGATGCCTGCATCCATAGGGGCCCCATTTGAGAGGGGTTATTTATTGAATGGTGTTGATCTTTTGAATATGCCCAATCCTCTATCAATCCTCCCATACAATATTTTATTTGCATTTCAGATTTAAAAGCCTTTGATAATTGCTGAAGTTGAGGCTTCATACCCCAGCTCCAGCAACATAAAGGATCGGTATAAAATGTAATAACTGTTTTACTTTCAGCTAATTTATCTTTGAGTTCTTCTACAGTTAAATCTGTTGTTTCTATCATTTAACTACACCATTATACTCACTCCAGTGAATATTCTTATCCGGAACCGAAGATTTTATTTCCTTCGTTTTCTTTTCACTGATATTCTTTTCTCTTTCCTTTTTAGCGTCTTCATCAATATGAGTACCTGTAGGCTTGGAATCTATTAAGCCATTGGTTTCAATCACATATTCTAATGGGTTAGTGATATGTTGCCATTCTTCACCTAAGCGACTAGACTTACCTGTATTCCACGGGCCTTTATGTTTAAAACCTGATGACATATCAAAATAGGTATTGCTATAACGGGGATCTGCCTGTCTTACTCCCGGTGGAAAGTCGTTTTCTATACTAGAAAGTGCTGCTTCAAACATTTGCATATGGGCTACTTCCCTAGTCATTAAAAATTTCAATGTTTCTTTTACATCAGGATCATCAGTAAATTTCATTAAATATTCATAAACGATTTTAGCCCTTGATTCCGCCCCTATATTCGACCTCATATCTACAGAAGGATCACCATTTGCATTAACATAAGCACCTGTCCAAGGCACACCATTACTGTCGGTAAGTGCAGGTCCTCCACCTGAAAGCACATTGAACTGAGGATTCACCATAGCCTCATGGATATATCCGTCTCTGCTGCTTTTACCATCTAATAAAGACATAATTTCTTCGCTTTCAGAGGTATCTTTTAACTCTCCATTAACGCCGTTCAATAACATTTGAATGGTTGCCCCTACTATCTCCAGATGGCTGAATTCTTCAGTTGCTATATCCATTAGCATATCATATTTATCTGGATATGGATTTTTGCAGGCAAACGCCTGAACAAAATATTGCATGGCGGCTTTTAATTCCCCGTTCCCCCCTCCAAATTGCTCCAATAATAAGCGTGCAAACTTTGGATCAGGCTTAGATACTCTGGCATTAAACTGTAATTCTTTTGCGTGATAGAACATATAATCAAAAGGTTTAAGGTTGATAAGTTATTTAGTGCAATATTATATTAAAGGGTAATGAGTAGGGTTACATTGTAAGTCCCTCATTTACTTTTGAACATAATTTACTATTCCAAATACAATTTTGCATTATCAGTTAATAAGGCAAAAAACAGTCCATTTGTAAAATCTAAGTCAACAGCAGTACAATGACCAAAAACAAAAAATTATTATCCATAATGTTACCTAAACACCACATATTGGTACCAAAATGTAACTTTTAAATAGTAGCTTTTAATTCTTTCACATATTATAATCACTTGTTAATAGATTAATTACTTTAACTATTTATAACTTATTTCGCATTTACTCCTGAGCCAGAATAGTTTATATAACTATTAAACTATAAATGAATTTGTAAATCAACTATAAAATATCAATAATTACCTAGCTAGGCATAGCTTTTGAACGTTTATAATGTTTAATCACTGTTAATTAAAATAAGAATACGATGAAAAAACATATGTTAATACTAATCACTGCCGGATTAATATTTTTAATAGCATGCGATGATACCCGAAGAAGGACTGATGCGGATGAAAATCAAATAGATACTACCCAGGCTTATGACCAAAGGAGTGACGACCCTGATTATGAAAGGGATCGACTTGGTGCCAATCGCGGACAAGATATTTATAGGGAAGATAGAGGTAGGAATGGAAATACAGATAGTGATATTAACAGCAACCTTACTCCTGACAGAAAAAACCGTGAATATACCTCAACCACTTTACCTGAAGATGTGCTTGAAATATTTGAAAATGATGAAGCTTTTAAAAATTTAGAACTAAAAAGCAGCAGATCATATATACATGAAGGTAAAACTTATTATGAAATAACATTAGAAGAAACCGGTGATGCCACTAATCGTAGAAATACTAACAATCCATAGCTCTTTTTTATAAAAATAGCTGTATAAAAAACACAGCCTAATAAGGATGATACTAATATTTAGAGGGCTACAATTTTTGATAGCCTCTGTCACTACAAGCCAACAATTAAAACTTTTTTAACTAAAAACCCTGGATTATGAAAAAACTAATGATGATAATTTGCGCTTCTGGCTTTTTAATAACAGCAGCTTGTGATAATAGAGGAAACCGAACAGAAAGGAATACTGAAGGCCGTACAGATACAATTATTGATGATAATGGAACTGAAGGCTATAGTGATACTGACAGGGCTCCTGATGATAAAAATTTTGGAGCAGACGATACAGATAGAGATGTTGAAGAACAAACATATAGAGATAATAGAGGAGTGGGTGAAAATGACAGAAGAATAACTGAAACTGATGATTCTGAAACTACTGCTCGAGATACAGACGGTAACCCTACTACTGACAAAATGATTGCTGATGAAAATATTCCTGATGATTATAAGGACGATCCAACGTACGATGCAGATAAAGAGCCTTCTATGAAAGAATTACCTGGTGAAGCGAGAGAAAAAATTCAAAATGATGAAGCGTTTAAAAACTTAAGATTAGAAAGCAGCAGATCTTATTCACGTAACGGTAAAACCTACTATGAAATAACATTGGAAGAAATAGATGTAGAAGACGATAATTAATATTTGAATTTCTATTTATTGGAAGCAAATAAATTTAAAGGAAAAAAATATCGGTTTACAGAATAGAAACGATATTTAATATTTCCTCTTTAAATTTCATTTTTACGCATTTTATCTAACTTTTCTACTACAGGCGTGGCAAAAATTCCATGGATAATTAAAGACAAAACGATGATTAGTGCCACTAATGCGTAAAGTTCCTTTGCTTGTGGAAATTCCGCCCTGTTTAATGCATAAGACAAATAATAAACTGCACCGAATCCTCTAATTCCAATTAGGAATGTAATTCCTAACCTATCTCTCCATGGTATACTGTTCATTCCTACAAGCCCCATAATACCTGAAACAGGCCTAATAAGAAAAGTAACGACTATAGCCGTAAGGATCAATTGTGGGTTAAGCGGCTCAAAAAGATCTCCCCCAATTGCGGCACCTAATCCTAGTAAAATAATTACCATTAAAATCCGCTGTACTTTTTCTATAAAAACATAAAGAAATTTATGGTAATAATGAGCAGGTTCTATTTGCCTGATGGTTACCGCTCCAATAAAGACAGCAAGAAAACCATAACCTCCGAAAAACTCTGTAACACCATATATAAATAAGGTAAATGCCAATGAGGCCATCCCCATAATAGATCTGGAAAGATCACTTTTCACATCTATTCTAAATAACAATTTAGCGCATATACATGCCAATAATAATCCTGCCAAAACTCCAACACCTATTTCATATAAAACATTTACAATAAGCCATGTCTCAATATAATTAGAAGGATGTGCACCAAAAAGAGCCATTAATATAGCTAAATTAGTAAAAGGAAAGGCCAATCCATCATTAAATCCAGCTTCTGTTGTTACAGCAAAACGCACATCATCCTCCTCTTGAATTTCTTCCTCCGTATCACCTTCAGATTCTGCAACCTTTCTTCCGGTCTCGGCATCTTTCGCACCCTCATTAGGAGCTGCAACTTCTACATCAACGGCCATTAAAGAATCTGTTGGTGCTATCACTGCTCCGAACAACATAGCTGTAGCAGGTACAAAAGCTGCTAACCACCATCCTGCCAGAAATGTTAAAGCTACTGTTACCAGCATGGTAACAGAAAGCAAACGCCAGGTAACTTCCCATCCTTTAAAGCTGAAGCGTCTGTCTATTTTCAACCCAGCTGCCATCAAAGTTATAATCACTCCCAGTTCAGTAATATGTTCAACAATGGTTCCTTTTTCCATTAAATCGGGGGCTTCAAGTTCTAATGGTAATTCAATTGATAAATAACCTAAAGCTAGAATGATAATAGGCATCCCAATAGGTAGTGTGGAGAACTTCCGTGGAAGAAGTGAGGCGGCAAAAATACTTATACCTATGATGATCAGCCAAAAACTATAACTATCGAATAATTCAGGCAATTTTAATATCTCCATGCACACAATTTTAAAAACGCCTATGCTTTTCAAACAATTTACTGATTTTTAACTATTTGGAGTAATCTGCTAAAGAAGCATGAATTTCGTCCTCTACTGTTAAGTTCCAGCTACTCTTTCAGTAATTAATATTCATCATTTTGAGCTTAGTATAAAGAGTTTTCCTGTGAATATTTAAAATTTCAGCTGCCTTTGTTTTATTAAAATGAACTTTATTTAAAACTTCCATAATTTTTTTAGATTCAGCATGTATGGCTGTAGATTTCAAATCGGAACTTTCATTTATCTTTAGACGATTTTTTGAATATTGATGATCTTCCAATACAGCACGCTCTTCAAGTTCTCCAAAGTATAAATTTTCTAACAATGAAGACGGTAAGGCATCCGTGTAAATAATATTGTCCTTGGCAACAAAAAGGCAGGCCCTTCTAATTACGTTTTTCAATTCACGTATATTACCTGGCCAGTGATAAGTTGTAAAATATTCCCTCACTTGCTGGGAAAGTTGCGGTTTTTTTCTGTCCAATTCTATTGCAGTATTTTCCAAAAAATAATCAATAAAAAGAGGTAAGTCATCTAAGCGGTTCCTCAAGGCGGGAACTTTTAATACAAACTCGCTTAAGCGGAAAAATAAATCATCTCTAAAACCGGAAGACTCCGATTTCTTTCTTAAATCTTCATTGGTAGCGGCAATTATCCTTACATCAACCGGAATTTCATTCACCCCCCCAATTTTTCTAATCACCTTCTCCTGAAGTGCCCTTAGAAGTGCCATTTGAGTTTCTAAAGAAAGATTAGCAATTTCATCAAGGAATATTGTACCTCCTTCAGCTAATTCAAAAAAACCTGTTTTTTTAGATATAGCTCCTGTAAATGCCCCTTTCTCATGACCAAACAATTCGCTTCCTGATATTTCTTTTGAAATGCTGCCACAATCAATAGCAATAAAAGGTTTACTTCTGCGAGGGCTTTCATTATGGATCATCCTTGCCAGTGATTCTTTTCCTGTTCCTGTTTCACCTTCTATAATAACTGAATAATTTGTTGGGCCAACTCTTTTTACTTGTTGAATCATTTCAAGAGCCAAGGTACTTTTTCCCACAACATAATGTGAATTAATATTTTTAGAGAATGATTCTGTATCGTTATCCTGTACTTTCTTGTGATTATCTTTACGAGATGAAATTGCTTCCCTTATTACTTGGAGTAATTCGTCTGGATTTAGTGGTTTTGCCAAATAACTGAATGCTCCTCCCCTAACTAAATCTACAGCATTTTTCAAATTCACTTCTTTACTAATAAAAATATAAGCAGCATCAGCTTGAATAATGGAAGCTTTTTTAAAAAATTCACTTCCATCCAAATCAGGTAAACGGTAGTCACATATAATAGCATCATATCTATTCTTTTGAATAAGTATTAATGCTTTTTCTGCATGTGTGCTTGTTTCAACTATATAGCTTTTCTTTACAAGAAAATTCCTTATTAAATCACATGAGGATAACTGATAATCTACAATGAGTATTTTTTTCATAGGAAGCTTTCTATATCTGTGGCAACTAAAGAAATCTATAGAGAAATAAACGATAATAATGGATTACTGGCCAATTCAATACGGTTTTTATGTATTAAGAATAGGACTTTATTACCTCAATTGTGCATTATAGAATTTAAAGCAAGTATTTATAAGTTTAACTTTTGAAATCTGCAATATTATTCCCTTCTGTTGAAAAGTCTTAAATACAAAAAAAAAGCCATGTTTTTGCTTTGAGTACTATACGTTTTCTCAAATAAGCTTTAATTTAATGTTCAACTAAAATCTTAAGGGCTGCGCCCTTACCAGTTGAATTATGCTATGAACAAATGAATAAATACTTCTGATACCCTCTGCTTCATTTTATACCAGAACTGAGGTTCATCTGTAATTATACTAAAGATATTTACTGTGATCGCACCAAAAACAATATGAGAAATAAAAAGTGCTGCAAAATAATGTGGGAGCGAAATTTCAGGAGGATTTCGGTGTAAAACAAAATACATTTTCCATACACCTACAGCAAGAATACCACTAAATGCACCAACAATAATGGAGTCAAAAAAAGTGATATCAAATATCCCCCAGTTCCATAATAAAAAATACATTAATGAAAACAATACTCCTACCGCAGTATGGGCTACACTTCCTGTAATTAATACTTTTTTTTGTCTAAGAGGTGATTGAGCTGTCCTACAGGTAATCATTGCACCTAAAATATGAACTACCCTGGTATCTGTATGGACAACCGAGCCATATAAATACATGGCAATTGTCATTACAATGGTACCTGCTAAGCCGGATATTAATGTTAATAGAAAATTGCTAAAGGCCATATAAAAGAATGAGGGTATAATAAAAACTATAGAATACAGATTTCATTTGAAAAACTGAATCAAAATTTTTTAAAGATACCAGCCCTATACAACTATATATTATACGATTTAATAAAGAGTTTATAAGATTAAGGCTTATCCTACCTTCTTAATATTCTTTTTCAGCAGCAAAAGAAGTTACCATAACTTTCCCAAATAGTTTTTAATCTAACAGGCACCTAAACCTGGGTAAATTACGTATGTATACATTAGTCATTTGTTTTAATAAATAAAATATGATGAAGATTGAATTACCTAAAGAAGAAATAAACCATTCATTACAAGTAATAAAAGAATATTGCTTAAGTAGGGAAGCATCAATAGCAGTAGCTGAAAGCGTATCAACTGGTATGTTGCAAAATATAATAGGTTCTGCCAAAGGCGCTATGTTGTTTTATGAAGGTGGTATTACTACATATAATTGTGATCAAAAATTAGAACATTTAAAAATTCCTTATGAGGATTGCAATCCTTATAAGGGCATATCTCAACGTATAGCAGAAAAAATGGCTGTAGAGGTATGTAAATTATTTAATTGTGAAATAGGATTGAGTTTAACAGGTTATGCTGCTCCTGTACCTGAAAGAGATCTTACTGATCTTTTTGCTTATGGTGCAATTGTTTTAAACGGAGAAGTAATATTTAGTAGAAAAATGCATAGTAAAAAATCTAATCCTGAAGAGGTAAAGGCAGGTTATTGTAAGGAAATTTTAAATGCCTGTGAAAGTTTACTCCAAAACATCCCTAAACAGAGTATGCTTTAGTTAAGGATCAAACTTAGGAATAAAAGAAAATTATGCTGTTTATAATAAGAAAAAAGCATCAACAATTAATAAAAATTCATTAAAGTTTATTTTACAATAAATGAAAAACCCGGAGGTCATCCGGGTTTAGAAAAAATACATTAAAAACTTCAGTTTATTATCTTGGGGTTGTGGTTTCTGGCTCTGCCCTACCCATTCTGTTTGACTCTACGCCATAATAGGTATTTATTTCATTGATAAATTCCGTTTGCGGACCTTTTGGCCAGTGGTCTTTATCAAAGCCCGGAGAGTTTTTCAATCTATCTTTATCTATATCTAATACAAGTACTTCATCTACAGTATTGAATGAAAACACCTGCCAAGGAATTGCAAAATATTTACTTTCCAGATTCAAAAAACCAGTATTTACTGATAATACTGCATATACTACTTCTCCGGTTTCAGCGTCAAGCATAATATCCTTGATATCGCCAATAGTCTCATCGGATAAATTTTTCACTTTACTACCTTCTAATGTAGAGGTAGATAATACTAAGTCATTATTTTGAGTTCTCATGGTTCAAAAAATTTTAAGGTTAAAAAATATTTATAATTATACTATTGTATACTGATAAATTACCCATTTTGATACGAAGAATAGAGGAAATCTTATTTAAATATTAGAGTTAAATAAAATTCCAATTTTCTTAAAATGTTTTCATGAAAAAGTAATGCTTTTCTTATCAGGGCTTATTTGTTTAATAATATATTCATTATCTAACTTTTAAATAAATACATAAGTTACTAGATTGCACTTTGCTATACAACTAGTTAAATTTCAAAATATTGGATTGATTTTTGACAACTAACAATTGATTGAATTAATAGTAATTAGTTGTACTTCCCCTGGCATAAAACAACTCTCTTCAATTTTATTAAAATGAAGCAAAGCGAGATTAGCAAAGTATATATCACATCTAAAAAAGGCAATGAGAATCCTTTAAAGGAATTTGATGCCCATAAATCAGATGTTAATTTATTTTCTAATCAATTCCCAACTTTTATAGAAAACCTTGCAGGATTTGGTATATGTAAATTCGATATAGTTAGTGGGAAAATAAATTTTTCGGAATATCTTTATAGGGTAATGGGATACGAGCCGGATAGCTTTACTCCTACCCTAAGAAATATTTTTAACCTAATCCACCCTAAGGACATAAAAAAAATTAAAGTCCTTTCCGATTTAAACTCCTGGGAAAAATCAAACATAACTGAAATTGATAAGTTAAGAATTATTACAACTACCAAAACTTACTTGTATTTAAATATTAAGGGGCAGCTTATTTCAGAAGCAGGTAAAGAATCCTTGATTTTAGCCATTAAAGATATTACAGAAGAAACAAATTACATTTTATCATTTGAAAAAGAAAAGGCCAAATTATTAAAAAGTAATTCCGATCTCTCCGCATTTAACCAAATTGCAAGCCATGATCTTCAGGAACCTCTCAGGAAGATTCAAATCTTTATTTCCAGATTAAAACAAATGGAAGAAATCATTCTTTCAAAAAAAACTGGAGATTATATCAATAAAGTTCAAATGACTGCAAATAGAATGCAGATGCTGATTATTGATCTATTAATGTTTTCACGTATATCAAAGTCAAAGGATCATTCTAAGTTCACCTATATTCAAAATATTTTACAAGATTCATTGCATGAAATTGCTTTCCTGGTAGAAGAAAAAAAAGCTTTTATTCATATGGACCCGCTTCCGTTTGCTAAAGTTATTCCTTTCCAGATGCAGCAATTGTTCACCAATCTTTTAAGTAACTCATTAAAATATGCTAAAAATAATACTCCCCCAGTTATTAAAATAAAAAACGAAAAATTAACTCCCACTGAAATTGAGAAATTCCCTCACATACCTAAAGAAGAGTTGATAAAAATTTCAGTTGGTGATAATGGAATAGGCTTTAATCCATCAGAAGCAGAAAACATATTTGTTATTTTCAAAAGACTTCATGCTAAATTAGAATATTCAGGTACAGGAATTGGTTTAGCCATTTGTAAAAGTATAGTGGAAAATCATGGTGGACTAATTGAGGCCACATCTGTTCCTGGAGAA
>JBEPWY010000110.1:0-10048 GCA_041642185.1 Marivirga sp. | reverse complement strand
CTGAAGCAACTCTGAAACACTTGCATGGTTTTTATAACGGTAATTGAGGATCTTTTCAAGGAATTCAGCCCCGTTAGTTTCATTCTAAAATGGATAGGTTGATAAATTACCTTGTAATTGATTGTCGATTATTTGAAAGCAAAGCCCATCATTATTGAAAGTGATCTCATCCCGTTCACCTTTCACTGCTTTTTTTAATTCTTCCTGGAAAGTTTTTCACTCGTTTTTATGCTGCAGGTAATTAATCAAAACACCTCCGCCTATGTCAATAAACTGAGTATTAAAGCCCTGTTTTTCTAGTTTTTCCGCTAAAAATAGGCACTTGCTTAACGAGGCTCCCCGTTCTTCAGTTAAATAATTATTTAAAAGAAAATGTAAACCAGTATAGTTTAAGTTAGTATATTTGCCTTTTGAGTAAAGGTTTGAATTAATAAAAGACTCCATTTCGTCTATATCAAAACCAAATCTGCTGTAGAGCTTTTCATTATCCACATAAAAATACAATTAGAGGTTATTCTTTTATTGTTAAAGATTTTTAATCCCTTTTAAAGAATCAAATCTTATGGCTGCTGGCCTGTCTCACAGTTGTTTCGATTACAGCACATTCCACTTTTTTCAAAGAATATTTCCATCTCCCATTTCGATAATTCTGTCTGTTCTTTTAGCAAAATCCAAGTCATGGGTTACAATTAACATTGACATATCTTGTTTTTTGCCCAAATCGCGAAGAATATTGAATACGTTCTCAGAATTTTTACTGTCTAAATTACCTGTAGGTTCATCTCCCATTATAATCCTTGGGTCATTGATCAGGGCTCGCGCAATAGAAATTCTTTGCTTTTGGCCACCTGAAATTTTATAGGCTTTTTTATGGGCTTGGTCTGCCACTCCGAGCAACTCAAGCTTTTCAAGGGCTTTTTTCTTTATTATACTTTTTTTTTCTTTGCCCAGCTTAAGTGCTGGCATCATAACATTTTTCAGAACAGAAAATTCCGCTAGCAGGTAATGAAATTGAAAAACAAATCCGATTTTTTCGTTTCGTATCCTGGCTAATTCGCTTTTATTAAGATCTGACATTTTTTGCCCATCTATAAATAAATCACCAGCGTAATCAGTGTCCATAGTAGAAAGTATATAGAGTAATGTAGATTTACCACAGCCTGATTTTCCCATTACAGAAACAAACTCACCAAGTTGCAGGTTAATAGAGATGTCCTTCAAAACCTGAAATTTAACAGGGTCAAAAAAGAACTTATTGATATGTTTAGTTTCTAAAACGGGCTTCATATTATTCAATTTATTTTCCGCGTATAATTTCTACCGGATCAATATTTTTCGCTTTTAGAGCAGGTAGGTATCCAGCCAGAAAAGTAAATATGAGCGCAAAAGCTATTCCTGCAAGATAAAACATCGGATCGTAATCAATAGGGTAGGTGTCTATAGTAGGTAGTGCTTCGGTTTCAAACGGGATTCTATCAATTAGAACAGATACCCCGTATCCAATCACTAACCCCAGGATCCCCCCAATAATCCCTATGACCAGCGCTTCGATAATAAAAATAAGCATTACATCTTTCCCTGTAAATCCTGTAGCTTTTAGAATAGCAATGTCATTCATTTTTTCATAAATAAACATGTTCAGTATGTTGTAAATCCCAAAGCCTGCTACAATTAAAATGGTGAAAGATACCGCATAAGAAATAAGAGTTCGTATATCTGAGCCAGTATCAAATTGGGCATTGGCTGTTTTGATATCCAATGCCTTGATGTTATATAAGTTTTCAATCATATTCGACATAGGAACGGCATCTTCCATATGGTGAAGTTTGACGTGAATTCGACTTACGTAATTATTTCCAACTCCTAATATCTGTTGGGCCATTTTTAGACTTACATAGCTCTGTACATCGTCTACTTCTGCTAATCCACTTTGAAATATGCCTTCTACGGATAAAGAATAATTTATACCATTTGTACTCATTACTTGTAATCTATCTCCAACGGAAAGCCCTAATTTCTTAGCAATTCCAGCACCCAGTAAAACACTGTTTTTCTTTTTAATCAGGCTTTTAACATCACCCTCTACAATGTAATCATTGAAGTTAAATAAGCGAATTTCCTCACTTACTTCAATGCCATTTAAAATGCCGTTTAGATTGTTTGTGCCTGCTGTATAAAATACTTTGCATGTAGCTTGTGGTGTAGCCCCCTTTACTTTTTTGTGGTTTTTGAGTTCAGCTAAAATAGGTAAAGCATTAGGGATTCGCTCAAGTTGACTTTTAGGTTTAATGGAGTGATATATTTTCATATTCTCCAATGATTTATTGTATCTGTCAAATGGTTGTATTTCGGAAGGCTCACTTTGGGTAAAAATCTGTATATGTGGGGTTCTATTCAAAACCAGGCCATCTAATAATTTGTTCAGACCTGTCATAAAACTCATCATAATAATATACATCCCAACCCCAAAGGTAACGCCCAGCAAGGCTACTATGGTTTGTTTAACCTTCGAAAGCAAATGAGTTTTTGAAATATCCACTAGTAAAAATAATTGCTCCATTATTCTTTTGGTTTTAATAATACTGTGGAAGTGTCTATACCCGATGTTATTTCAATAAACCTCATGTTTTTTATTCCTGTTTTCACGGTTTTTTCCCCTTCATTCGTAAGGACTTTATTTCCTGGAATAAGGTATTCGGAAGGAATAACCATTGCCTTTTCCCTTTTGCCAACCATGATATTGGCTTCTCCGGAAAGTCCGTTATAAAGTTTTGGTGGTTGGTTGATGAAAACACTATTTACTTGAAAAGTTTGGGTTGTTTCATTTTTTTTAGGAAGCACTTTACTCACCAAGGCTAAAAAGACCTCGTTTTCATAAGCATTCAAGCTTATAGCAACGGTGTCTCCAAGCATTATTTTGGTAATATCCTCCTCATCAATATCCATTTCAACAACAAAATTTTCCGCACTTCCTACTTCAGCAAAATGCTCTTGTGGGCTAATAAACTCACCTTCTTTTTTATTGATAGAATAAACAATTCCACCAATTGTTGCCTCAAGAGTAAATTCACTTAGTTGGGTTTGCTCCGCTTTTACCTGGCTAGATGCCCTTTTAAATTGATTTTCTAATTCATTGATAGTTTGAGTCTTTTTCTGAAGTAGGTTTTTATAATTATTTTGAGTGGTTTTATAAGCCAATTCGTAGCGTTCAAAATCAATTCTTTTACCAATATTTTGTGCCCATAATTTTTTTTGACGCTGATAATTTAAAGAATCTAAAGCTAACTGTTCTCTAAGGGATTTAAGTTCCAGCTCAATATTGAGCAATCTATTATTTTCTCCCTTAAAGTTTTCTTTGGCTTCTTTTAGATTTATTTTGGCATTTGTAACTCTGTTTTCTATGTCTGCCGGAGTAGAGATTCTCACAAGTAATTGTCCTTTTTCAATTTTTTCACCTTCTTCTACAAATATATCTTGAATGATACCCGAGTGTGTTGGCTGAGGGAAATAATAATTTTCCGGCTTAATTAGCACAGAAGCGTAAACCAATTCGGTAATATCAGTAACCTCTGGTTTTATCCTTTCAGTTTTGTTTTTTTGATTGCATGAACCCATAACCCATATTACTATAACTAAAATATATAAATTCATGTGCATATAATTGTTTTTTAATGGCCACAACTTGTGCCGCAACAGCGGTATGGAATAGTTCAGCTATCAATAAGGCCACCAGCTCTCACTTTCACACCCCATATCACTACCAAAGGCAAGCAAGCTATGCTCGGTTGGCATGTTAATTTTATGACTATTTCAGGTTATGTTATAACGGGATAGATTATGGAAAGTGTGGTATTTCGGGGTCACTTTTTTGTTTATCCATTCTAAAGTTTATTAATTACCTTTTTTTCATTTCAGCAATTTGGCCACTATCGGGATTAATATTGAATGCGAGTAGGGGCATCTGGTAACTATGATGTCAAAAAAAATCCGGAGAGTAAAAAGCTTGTACTGATTATTGGTGCTTCTTATAGACAAGTTGATAAAGCCTGCTATTAAGTTGCAAGTTTGTCTCTGAATTGTAAGTACAAGCTAATTGGTCATGAAGTATTTAGTAAAGTGAGCTAGGTTAATACAGGAGGGGTGCCTTGTAGTAAAATCCGGAACTGGCAAAAAGAATCAAACAGCGTATCAGGAACTTAGGATTTATGGCCACCTATTCATGCGCTATCATTATTCAATTTCAAAATGGTTTAGTATGCGCATTGCTCTTAGCGTGTTCCACCGGCTTGGGTTACCTGCTTTTTCCATTATAAAATGCACTTTTCCCGGATGAGCAGCCTGCATATTCCAGGTCCCATTTTTATTTCTTTTATTCTTTATTACTTCTATTGCATTTTCCATTCGTTTATCCCAGTTGCTTCCTATATATTGAAAATAGTCCAATGCTCTTAGGATATCATATTTCCATCTGGCCGGATAAGTTAGTTTTAAAAAGTCTTTAGAAATGATTTTCCCGGTATGGTCAGACAGATAAAATCGATGAAGCAGAATAAATTCCTGAGCGCTTTCTATTGCGTTTTGGATATCATTTTCCCGATACTTATACCCTGATTTATGGAACTCATTCAAACCTTCAAGTACTGATATGGTAGTATGCAAGGAGCTGTGTTTGGCCCCACTTCTTGTTGTTCTGCAATTGAAGCCCCCATCTGGCATTATCTCATCCAGAATACTGTCCACAATAGAATGCAATTTTTTTTCAGGGGTTTTAAAATAGACAGCATAATTCAAAAACATACCATTTACACAAATATCACTATGCTGTTTTGTAGAAGGGCCCAGTGGAATACCTCCATCATCAGACTTTCCATTTTGTAAAACTAATTCAATTGTCTGTTGAACCAATTCATTGTTTTGAGGGAGGTATAAATTACGAAGATCAAGTAGCGTGTAATGGGTAGAAATCCATTTAGGCTGATAGAATTGATAACCCCAATGACCATTTGAATTACGCTGGGATATTAATTTAAAACCCCAGCCTTCTTTGGCTATGCTGTCCTGAAGCTCTTTTTTTTCAACTCCCAACAAATCCCTATAAACTTGATATTGAATGGAAACATCACCTTCCAGTAACCAGTCTATGATTTGTTCTTTATTCATGTGTATATAATTTGTTCTTTAGTTGTCATAACTTGTGCCGCAACAGCGGTATGGAATAGTTCAGCCGTCAGCACACCCTAAAACCATCACATTTTCTTATAATATTCCCCCCAAAGGGTGGCAAGCTATGCTCGGTTGGTATGCTGCGTTTATGACTATTTCATGTGCTTAAATTTACCTGAAATGCTATAAATAGACCTTCCATTAAGGTTCTTATCTATAGAAGATACAGAATTTTAGTGTTTTTGTTTCCATCTTTCAAGTTTTGGAATAGATCGGGTAGCCAGACGATTCCTGACAATTTCCCCTGTTTACCTCTCCATTGCTTTGCTTTTCAAATCTTTGGGCATTTTTTCTATAGCATGTAGAAAGGCTGTACGAGGCATAACAGATTTTTTTTGCGTCAAATATTTCTTGTTGGTTCGCTTCACTGGCAGCTTTTCAGTTGGAACTTTAACTCCTAAAGCTTTATCTTCTCTTTAAAAAAAAATGCTTAATATTCATATTAATCCAAATACAGAATATACAAGTTTCTCAGCTCGCTTAGCTAGGCATATCATCCCCACTTTCATTCTCATTTGGTTTTTAAATTGCTCTAATTCGATCAATATGGACCTGCGACATTTTCATCCTTTCAAGTGCTGTTTGTGAACCAACCCCCTTTATTTCCCGAACCATTTCTGTCAGTAGGTTTTTATGCTCCTCAAACATCCGAAGTGCAGTCCACATAGTTTCTTCAATCTTGTTTGTCTGTTCAGCTAAAAGGAAAGCTGTCGTATATGCGTGACCCGTATGGCAACAGAAACGTAAGTTACTATCCTTTCCTACTTTCCATAAAACACCCAATGAGCTTTGGCTGATAAAAAGTGCCATCATAACCCATTTAGATAAAGGTAGCAAAAAGCAAGAAAATTTCAATTAACTATAAACCTGACATAGTTGATAGCCTTGTGTGTTCCCAACATGTTATGATTTGAAAGTTACTCTAGTCTTATGGGTTGCAAAGTCTGTACCGCAAAAAATTTACTTTGAGTTTTTGCGAAATGCTTTAATTTTTAATACTCCAAATACTATTTGTTGATTTTTCAATAAAACGTAATACGCCATTTTGTTTGTTAAAAAACACTTGAAAAATATTAACTGTTTCTGAATCAAGATTTGTTATAGCAATCACATCTTGATAAACTTTATCTCCAATAGCAAATGAACTGTAATGTTTCAAATGATCCATCTGATCTATATAAGGTAATTCATTTATAAAATCAAATTCAAATTCAAAGCCTTGTACATTATATTTAAAATATTGCATTTCTGAAACATCAGACTGTTCCATTCTCAAAAATGAATATGTATTTAGTGATTTTGTATCTGTTGCCAGTGCCTCAATATAATTTATACAAGGACAAGTTTTATATAGATCTCTACATTCATAAGTATAAGGTAAAGACAAATTAATATGTGAAATAAATATCTGAAACAACTCAGAATTTTCATTCTCAAAAGTAATAGTATCCGGTTCTATGTAACTAAATTCTGAAATGTCACTAGCATCAAATCCAGGACAGCTTACCTGTTTCTTGCATGATGAGAAAAGGGAGAAAATCATAAATGAAATTACTAAGAAAATAAGATTTTTCATATTATTGAAATTTATGTTATCATTTATCATAGAAAGGTTAATTAAAATCTGACAAGAATAATATTTATTCCAATCAATAGAATACCTAAATTACTTTGCGCTTTACGAGCACATGTGATGAAATGTTGGGGTTTGCGGGCGTCACTACTGTATGCCTTTAGAAAATTTGATGTGGGGAAGAAAGCTTCGAAAACCTCTGAAACCCTTTTTGGCTATAACGTATGTTGACGTGTCGTTGTTTATTCTATTCTATTTGCTTTTAATTAATCGTCAATTATTGATTTTTCAGAAGCTGCCTAGATAAAGGTAGCAGAAAGCGATAATATATCACTCGGCTGATGGTTTGAACTAGCAAACATTGAAAGATTTAATTTAATACCAAACGCACAATATATTAAGTAATTCTCAAGTCTGTTATTGCTCTAACCGTTTTCAAACGCTTGTAATCGAAAGCAAAAGAACTGAAACATTTATAAACCGACTCCTCTTTATCCCATCCTGCACCTTTGTGATGTTGCTGCTCAAACAATGGCAACTTAAATCAATAAATGTTTTACTAAAAATTAAAAACCATGTACAATTTAAAAAACAATGTGCAGCTGATCGGTCGCTTAGGTGCAAAACCGGAAATCAAATCACTCGAGAATGGAAAAAAAATGGCCAATTTTAATTTGGCTACCAATGAATCCTACAAAAACCAGAAAGGGGAGAAGATAGAAGAAACACAATGGCACAGGCTTACCGCCTGGGGCAAAATAGCCGAAATTGCAGAAAAATATACTGATAAAGGAATGGAGGTAGCCATTTCAGGCAAGCTGGTACACAGAAGCTATGAGGACAAGCAGGGAGAGAAAAAGTTTGTTACTGAAATCCATGTGAATGAGCTGTTGCTTTTAGGGTCTAAATAGTGATTTCCTTTTATACACATATATCCGTAGGGCCCATTAGGCTCTGCGGTTATTTATTAAGGAGCGTCTATATTGGAATTAATAGTTTTTGACTTTTGAAAGGTGAAATAACACAAACTATTAAAAGAAAGGAAATTTCTTCGTATTACAAAAAAAGCACTGCCCTTGCGGACAGCACCCTTTCATCACTAACTATCTAAATTAACTGTCTAAACACATAAAAGTTGCATTCTTATTAAGCTTTATTAACTGTATCAGTAAATAATTCTTTAATTGTCTATCAACTTGTACTATTGGCCGGTAAACAGCCATTAGCTGGCATTCAGCAAGAGGGAAATATAATGAACTGAAAAATCTTATTATTGAACTGGATAGCTGATATGGAAAGTTGAATTAAGCCCACATTTCTTTTTTGTACAAGGCCAACCGAAAATTTATAATGATCTTTGTTTTAAGGCGGAATACCTTAATTTTACATTGTTTCTGTTTCGGCCTCTTTAAAATATGTGGTCAAACAGAAACATTTAGCACCAGATTCACAATATGAAATGAGTATTTCAAGTACCCTGGACCAATTGTGCCTGCCCCTGGCTTGAATTTTAGGAGATAGGTTGTTGAGCTTACTGATTGCCGGACTATTGCATACCGCAAAGGCGGCACAAGTTGTGACCATGGAAAAAGAAACTTAAAGACATGAAATGAGCATAAATATTTGAGGGTGAATTTATACCAACCGCCAGATGAATATTTATCGCGAATTCCATGTGGTAACTAAAAAACAAATTATATACACATGAAATATTATATCATTGCCGGTGAGCGCTCAGGCGATTTGCATGGAGGCAATTTAATAAAGGCATTAATAAAGAAAGATCCGGAAGCTGAAATCCGCTGCTGGGGTGGGGAAGCCATGCAAAATGCAGGCGGGGAATTAGTGGTGCACTATAAGGAAATGGCTTTTATGGGGTTTTGGGAAGTATTTACCAATTTAAGTACCATACAAAAACGTATAAAATTCTGTAAAAAGGATTTACTCAAATATAAACCTGATGCACTCATCCTGATTGATTATGCAGGATTTAATATGAGAATGGCCAAATTTGCTCATCAAAATGGTATTGCTACACATTATTATATTTCTCCAAAAATATGGGCATGGAACCAAAATCGTGCTTATAAAATAAAGAAATCGGTAGATCATATGTATGTGATACTTCCTTTTGAGAAGGATTTTTACCGCAAGTTTGGTTACGAAGTGGATTATGTAGGTAACCCCCTTTTAGATGCTATAAAAGATTTTAAACCTGCCAGTAATTTTTTTGGCAGTGAAATAGAAAAGCCTTTTATAGCCATATTGCCAGGAAGCAGAAAACAAGAGGTATTGCATATGTTGGGGAATTTAAAAGCTATTATTCCTCATTTCCCTGCTTATCATTTTGTGGTTGCCGGGGTTTCCAACCTGGATGCTCAGCTATATGAAACTGTTACTGATTCTGAAAATGTAAGTCTGGTTTACGATCAGGCTTATGAGGTGCTCAGTAATGCCACTGCTGCACTGGTCACTTCAGGAACAGCTACTTTGGAGACAGCCTTATTTGAAGTACCGCAGGTAGTTTGCTATAAAACCAGTGGAGTGTCATACGCTATTGCCAAAAAAGTAATAAAGGTCGATTATATTTCCTTGGTGAACCTTATTTTAAATAAGGAAGCTGTCCGTGAGTTGATTCAGGATGAGTTTACTGTTGAGAATCTCCAAAAAGAATTGGAAGCTATATTACCAGGTGAACCTAAGCGGGAGCAGGTATTGCAGGATTATAAGCAGCTGAAAGAGATCATGGGAGATATGGAAACATCACAGACTTCAGCGGCATTGATCTTTGAAAGAACAAATAAAGGATAAAACAACCGCTTACAGGCTCATCATTCCTGAATTTCCAGATGAAGGAGGTGAATATCAGAATCTCCTTGTTTTGAGCACTGTTTGGATTAAGTATAAATGGCAAACCTTTTAATAATTGCTCTCATTAATATTGTTTAAACCATTCAGGAATTAGAAAAGGAGAGGTGAAAGTAGGCTCACTATCCGCCTACTCTAAACTTTGATAAATAGCAAAGTAATCAATTTTGGCCAATCAACCCGTATTATACTTAAACAATGTGGGTGCTTTCGTGTCTTCTATTTATGATCTAGCAAATTTTAACAGGTGTACAAAATTTCCCTTATCTGCGTCTCTCACCGCATTTAAATAGTTAGAACGAGCTTTGCCTTCGTGTATTAAATCATCTGCTCCCCAACTGAATAATGGCATTTTATAAACCTTGCTAATAATTATATCTGCCA
>JBEPWY010000109.1:0-10094 GCA_041642185.1 Marivirga sp. | reverse complement strand
AGCGAACAATTTCCCTTTTATGATGAAAAAATTTATGATCTCCGCTAAAGCCAGTCCCCCTTCTTAAATTATCTTAGTTTTATAATAATTAATACACAAAATTTGACCTTTGAAAAGTATATAAGCCATTTTAAATCAAATATATCAACCGATTATAATGACTTTATTGCAGATACATGATCCAGCATTGTAAGGGTTTTTATTATCAATTAATATATCAATAAAAAAGGAAAGCCCGAAAATTTCCTTTATGGATATTTTCGGGCTTTCAATCAACATCAAATATTAAAACTATATGGGCTATTATCTATGCAAATTTATTTCTCTAAAATAATAGCAAACATTAATGGCGCCACAATAGTCGCATCGGATTCTACTATAAATTTAGGGGTTTTGATATCTAGTTTACCCCACGTTATTTTTTCATTAGGTACAGCACCTGAATAAGAACCATAACTGGTTGTAGAATCAGATATCTGGCAAAAATAGCTCCAGAAAGGCACATCAGTATATTCAAGATCCTGGTACAGCATTGGAACCACGCAGATAGGGAAATCTCCTGCTATACCCCCTCCTATTTGGAAGAAACCAACTCCGTCGGTACTTGCATTCTGCTTATACCAATCGGCAAGGAAGGTCATATATTCAATACCGGATTTCATAGTTGATGGATTCAGCTCACCTTTTACACAATAGCTGGCAAAAATATTACCCATTGTACTGTCTTCCCATCCGGGAACTACCATTGGTAAATTCTTTTCGGCCGCGGCAAGCATCCAGCTGTCCTTTGGATCAATTTCATAATATTGCTCCAATACACCTGACTGAATCATTTTATACATAAATTCATGCGGAAAATATCTTTCTCCTTTATCTTCGGCATCTTTCCAAATTTGAAATACATGCTTTTGTAAACGTCTGAAAGCTTCTTCTTCTGGTATACAAGTATCAGTTACACGATTAAGTCCTTTTTCTAAAAGCTCCCATTCCTGCTCCGGAGTTAAATCCCTATAATTTGGTACTCTTCTGTAATGAGAATGGGCCACAAGGTTCATCAAATCTTCTTCCAGATTAGCACCCGTGCAACTAATAATTTGGACCTTATCTTTCCTGATCATTTCAGCAATCGAAATGCCTAATTCTGCTGTAGACATTGCCCCAGCGAGTGTAATCATCATTTTTTTACCTGATTCCACATGGGTTTTATACCCCTCTGCTGCATCAATTAAAGCTGCGGCATTAAAATGCCTATAATTATGTTTTAAAAATCTGGTAATTTCCATAGTAATTTATTTGTGGGCAAAAATAAGAAAATAATAGTAAGTAACAGAAAAACTGTCGATACAATTTAGAATGTTTCCATTGCTGCAGAGACATTCTTTTTGAGAAGGGCTTTAACTGGTAATTGTTTCATTTTAGCCACTAAAATTGACCCATAAGTAATGGTGAGCAACATACGTACCATATCACTAACATCAGAACTTCTTGTTATTTCTGTTTTAAAAATAGCTTCTAATAGATGCTTCTCCAATAAACGATCAAAAGCCAGCACTTCAAAATCCTGAATATTTTCAATTTTAGGATATAACAGGGATTTCTCTGCTTTTTTTATACTTATAGGTTTTAAGACTGTATCAGCAATTGCATGGTATTTGATCAAGTGGAGAATCATAGAGCTGTACCTTTCACATAACTCTCCATAGCGTTCGAAAATAAAGTTTACGGCTTTCATGCCTTCCAGTGATTTATCTTTAATTTTTATAGATGTTTCAAATGCCCATACTCTGAGAGAGTACAATAAAACATCTTCTTTCTGAGGGAAATATCTGAAAAAGGTTACTTTAGAGATTCCAACTCCTTCACAAATATTTGTGACATGAATTTCATTAAAATTTTGCGTAAGCAATAATTCTTTAGTGTAGGATAATATTAATAGTTTTAATTTAGCAGCTTTTCGGTTTCTTACAGTCAACTCATCTTTTGCCATTGGCTATACGTTCTAATTTTTTGTGATGGTAAATTCAACTCTTCTATTTAACCTTCTTGTTTTTTCTGATTTATTACTGGCAATAGGCCTTGTACCACCATAACCTTTACTGCTAAGCCTGTTTGAATCAATTCCTTTTTGGGATAAATAATCTTTAATTACATCAGACCGTTCCTGAGATAATTTTAGGTTCAATTTTGAACTACCTGTGTTATCGGTATGTCCCGAAAGCTCAATCTCTACACTTTCATTTCTCTTGAGCATAGTAGCAACCCTATCCAGTTCTTCAAAAGAACTTTCCTGCATCTCTGCAGTTCCTCGCTTAAAAAGCACACTATTTAATTGAATAGTTGTACCTTTTTCCAACCTGACAAGATCCAATGATATAGTATCACTATCGGAAATGGTATCTGTTTTTATATTTCTTACTTCACTTAAATATCCTTCAGTATTAATTTCTATTATATATATGGAATCTGAGTAAAGTTTTGTTTTATAACTTGAACCAGCTGGTAAAATCATTTGTGAATACGAACTCTTATTGGCTTCATTTACTCCTTTTAATAATAATTCTGGTGCAAGCAAATTACCGGTGAACCCATCCCTAACTTCAATAAAAACTTCAATTTTTTTATTTTTATTATTTATAGGATTTGTTGACAATTTATACGGTACAATAGGTTTTGCAGAGGCAGTCATGCTTTCCTCCTGCTCTCTTTCCAATTGGATATCAGCAGGTTTTTGAACCTGTAATATATTTCCTAAACCCACACTGTTAATAGTATTAACTGAAACAGCTTCCTCATCATTAATTAATTTGAAATACCAATCAGCACCTTCAGTATTTAATTCAGATACATTTTGAGGTTCACTCCAAGTTACCCAAGTAGCATCTTCCCTTACAGAATAAAAAATATCACGGCTGCCTTTTCCATTAAAACCATTGGAACTAAAAAACAAAGTTTTATTATCATTAGCCAAATAGGGCGTTAAATCCTGTGCGGGAGTATTAACATCCGGCCCTAAATTTCTTAACTCAGTCCATTGATCAACTGATTTACGAAATGTATAATAAATATCTTCATTCCCCTGCCCTCCATAACCTTCAAGACTTAAAACCATTATTTTACCATCTTTGGAAAGACTGCCAGATAAATGATCGGATTTATTTTTAAAGTAAGGAATATCAATAGGTTTAGGTTCGCTCCAATTATCTCCAATTTTACGACTAAATGAAATACCACCTTTTCTCTGACTCTCGTAATTACCAACAACATACATTATAGACCCATCAGCTGTAATTCCTATAACAGAATTAAAATAAGTGTTATTAAGTGGGCCTGATACTATATTAGGTTTACTCCATTTTCCATCAATTTTTTTACTTTCCCAAATATCTCCTGGATCTCTTTCTCCTCCTGAATTATTCGGGTGATTCTTTTTAGTAAAATAAAGAACGTTGCCTTCTGGCGAAACTACAGGAGATACATCATCATAAATACTTTCAAGAGACTCAATTATTTTCGGTTCCTGATTCATATTTTGACTATGCAAGGCATAGGTAAAAAGAAAAACAGTCGATATGAAGATTAGTTTTTTCATTATTATGATAAGCTTTTTAAAGCTAAAAACGTATTTTAAATATATTTGTAAAAATTTCAAGTAAAAAATCTCTTTTCACATAAAACTTACCTTTAATTTACAAGAACAAACATAATTTTATTTCACTATGCCTGCATATACTAATGCAATTTACTCTACTATAATTACCTAAAATCATATTGATTATTAAAGTGCCAATACAATTAAAAACACATGAATAGTTAATAATCAGTAATTTATAAAATTACATTTCTGGTGATAGTCCGAAACCAAACTTATATATTTATATAAATAATAACAATATATTTTTATTAAAATTATTGAAAAGCATATAAATAAGTACAAGTGATAAATTACATTTTAAAGAAATAAAACCTAAAACAGATTAAATTAACACCTACTATAAAAATTATTTTCTCAATACTCTTTAAAAATCATTAAAGGGTGGGAAGCTAGGTAAGACAATTCTTTAGATACACTGGAACTGAAAAGCTTGTCAAGAAAGTTTCTTTTCCTCTTATACAACACCAGTATATCCCCTTTCTGTTCATTGACAAAATCTTCTATACCATAGCTGATATTATTTTTGTATTCCTTCAAGTAATAACTTATTTTATCATACCCCAAAAAGGTATCTAAATCACTTTTGAAAGCTTCATAAGTACTTTCACTCATTTCATTTTTAGAATGGCTAATATGAATAAATTTAATTCGGCTATGGAATGGGTAAATAAAACTTACCACCCTCTGCATAATTAATTTATCATTTTCAGAATAATCCGAAGCATAAATTACTGATTTTAAACCCTTAAACGAGGCTTGAAGAGGAACAGTAATTACTGGTGTGCGACTTTCTTTTACGGTACGCATAGTACGGCTACCTATTACTGTATCTTTATTGTACCCATTCCCCATGGTCCCCATTATTATATAATCAAAATCATTGTTATCCGCATAATTAGCAATGGTTTTATCTACGCCTCCTATTGCCAAATTATAATCACACTTAATCTGGAAAGATTTTTCAGTTTCTTCAGATAATATTTTTAGCTTGTGGGAAGCATGGTTTTTCAAAGAGGAAAAATCTGAAGAATTCTCTTTGCCTTTTATAGCTTTAGAAAATTCGGCTTCGCTAAATATAAAAAGAAGTGTTATACTTCCTTTTCGAGTTTGTAATAAATTGGCAGCATATTCCAATGCATTCAAGGAATAGTCAGAAAAATCAACGGGACATAATATTTGATCCATAATATTAATACTAGAATGAGTTTAAATATAAATATTTCTTTCAATATTTACTAACAGAAATATTTTCCTTTATATAAAACCGCCACAGCAGATCAGCATCCTCTTCTGCGTAATCAATACCAATTCTTTTATCTATGGTAATTTCATCTTCTGCTAAAATATAATCTCCAATTTCTATCCATACAACAGAACTAGTTATGAGATTTTCTCCGTTCATATTCTTATTTATTCCTAAAGCCTGGCTCAACTTTCCAGGTCCTGCTGTAATTTTGGGTGTGAAGATTTTAAAATTACGTCTTTTAATAATAACATCTTTACCATCTAAGGGCTCAATTGCTCTTATTAAAACAGCATCTGCTTTTCCTTCTACATTTGTGACAACATTAAATAAATGATGAATACCATAACATAGATAGATATAAGCTCTACCTCCATTTTCATACATAGTGGCAGTTCGATTAGTTAATTTTCCCAGATGAGCATGACAAGCTTTATCATTGGTGCCAGAATAAGCCTCTGTTTCAGTAATTATACCCGAGGTTAGAATACCTCCTGCCCTAGAATAGATTTTTTTACCTAAAAGCTCTTTAGCAATCTGTACAACATCATTTCGTTCATAAAAAGAATTGGGTAATCTTTTATCCTTATAAGTCATTAAAATATTATAAATTTACTTCTACTATATAACAACATTATCAATTAAATATAAAACTATAAAAGTATGAAAAAAGTATTATTAATCGCTGGCTTATTTGCCTTTCTAATGGCATTTCAAGTAGTAAACGCGCAAATTGCAACGCCACAACCTTCCGCAAAAGCTAAAACTGAAACTACTGTGGGTTTAACTGACATAACCATCAGCTATTTCAGACCCAGTGTAAAAGGCAGAGCCATATTTGGAGAAGGTGATGATTTTTTACAGCCATTCGGAACAATGTGGCGAGCAGGAGCAAATAGTGGGACTGTTTTAAAGCTCAATACTGATGCTAAAATTGCCGGCAAAGATGTAAAAGCAGGTGAGTATTTAATTTTAATGACACCAGGAAAAGATACATGGGAATTTAAATTATATTCTGATTTAAAAATGGGTGGTAATTTAGGCTCATTCAAACAAGAAAACGAAGTATTATCTGCTTCTGTGGAGCCAGAAATGTTAAGTAAGCCTGTGGAAACCTTAACTTTTCAAATTTCAGATATTAATGAAGATAATACTCAAGCTAATATTCACTTTGAATGGGAAAATTATTCTTTAAAAGTGCCTGTTGAAGTTTCTTATGATGAAATAGTAATGGCTGAGATTGAAAAAAACACTAAAGTTAATCCTGCCAACTATATTTCAGCCGCAAACTATTACTATAACACTGGTAAAGATTTAAACCAGGCTTTAACTTGGGTAAACAGCTATTTAGCTGAAGGAAAAAATAGTCAGCAATTTTGGAATGTACATTTAAAAGCCAAGATATTAGCTAAATTAGGTAACAACAAAGAAGCTATAGAAACAGCTCAAAAATCTATAGAGTTAGCTAAAGCTAATGAAGGTGGAGATTTTGGCTATATAAAAAGAAATGAAGAGCTTATTGAAAGTTTAAAATAATCTTGATTATTATGATTAAAGCCTGTTTCAATTGTTGAAGCAGGCTTTTTCTATTCCTGAAAATTTGAAAGATCCATAATTTTCACTTCAGCACGACGAGATCTATCCTCTGTACCTGTTATTACACCAAATCCTCTTGCCGCTAATCTATCTTCTTCTATGCCGTTTTCACGGAAAAACTTAAACACTGCTTGAGCCCTTTTGGTAGATAATTCAAGGTTATATTTCAAATTACCATCAGATGAAGAAAAAGCTGATATTTGGATTCCCAAATTTATATTTCCATTAAGGAATTTAGCCATTTCCCTTAATTTCTCTTCAAATTCAGGTAATATCTCAGCAGAATTAAATTCATAATATACCTGATAGGCTGATATGTTTAAAACAGAATCTATTAATCGTTTAGTCTTAAGGTCATCATCATCAATAAATTTATTATTCTTATTTTTCAACTTAACTATCCTTGATTTGGCTGTCTGCCCTAAATTACCAGTATATTTCACCATATAAATATCTGTATAACCTTGCCCCTCTTCCCTAACGGATGCCAGATAACCTCTTTTACCATCTGATGTCGGTTGAAAGTATACTTCATCATCCACCGTATTTACTGGGTATCCTAGGTTTTCGGGTTTTGTCCATTTTTCACTTTTTATATCATAGGTTGTTTTTAGAACATCAAATCCGCCAAAACCTTTATGTCCTTTACTGCTAAAATAAATCGTGACCCCGTCATCAGCCATATAGGGTCCGTCTTCATCATACTTGGTGTTTATTTCAGGCCCCATATTGAAAGGACGTTTCCATTGTCCATCTTCAAGATAGCAACCATAAATATCAAATCCTCCATATCCACCGGGCCTATTAGAAGCAAAAAGAAGAAACTGACCATCAGCACTTAGATTGACAGACTGCTCCGAAAAACCTTGAGAGTTTATTCTTCCTGGAATAGGCTCCGGATGAGACCATTCTCCAGCATCATTTTCTGTTGAGAAAGATATATCACCATTTCCTACATCAGAATAAATATAAAGCGTTTTTCCATCACGTGATAAGTACAGATTTGAGTCATGATACTCCGTATTAATATTAGTTCCTATATTTTTGGCTGGCTTCCATGTAATACCTTGTCTCTTAGATATATAGATGTCTTCAAAATAGAAATTATCCTTGTCTACATTTTCGTTTGTATTATCTTCCTGCCTACGGGAGGTAAAAATCATAACCGTTTCATCTTCATTTAAAACAGGGGCGTAATCAGGCCAGGGTGAATTGATGTTTTCTCCAACATTTTCAATGGTGTATAAGGAAGGCATATCAATAATTTCCATGCCATTTTTACATTCCTGAATCCTCTCATTCACTTCTGTAGTACTAGTAACATCTCCCCCCCTATAACTTCTGTTGGCTAATAGTCTCTTTTTGTAAGCCTCAAAATGTCTAAGTGCAGTTTCAAACTCCAATCCATACTGGTAGCCTCTTCCTATAAGGTAATCTATGTTAAATTTATATTTAGGATTTAGTCTGTCAACCCTTTCAAAATATTGTGTAGAGTAATCTCTGTTAACAGTTTCCAGGTATAATCTTCCAGCCATATAATTGGCCCTTACATTACTAGTATCTGCCTCTACAGCCTGAACATATATTTCTTTGGCTATTTCAATGGCATCTTTTGCCTCAGCATAAACCTGATCAGCCTGATCCATATAGATTTTGGATAACTCAGGATCCTGAGCACTTGCTTTCATCACAAAAACAAACAGACATAGCAGCAGAAATAATTTTCTTACCATATTCATAATTAATTAAGAAAAATACAACTACTCAATGAAACCACCAAATTTTTTATCGAACAGGCTTTTGGTTTTTGATAAATTGAATGAAAAGGGAGATAAATATTACTGCCCCGCAGCCGATTACGTTGTACCATAAATAAGCAAGCTCTGTAAAGAAGTAGAAATACAATACGATGGCCTGTGCTATTAATGCTGCAATAAACACAGCAAAACCTTGAATATATTTAATAAAAAAACCGACTAAAAATATCCCTAAAATGGTTCCGTAAAATATAGAGCCTAAAATATTAACTGCCTGAATTAAATTATCTAATAGCCCTGCAAAAGTGGCGAAAAAGATAGCTATCAGCCCCCAAAAGAGCGTAAAAAGCTTTGAAGCAATTAAATAATGCCTGTCACTTCCATCTTTTTTTATATTTCTTTTATATACATCAATAATAGTAGTTGAGGCCAGGGCATTTAACTCTGAAGCTGTGGATGACATAGCTGCTGAAAAAATAACGGCAAGCAATAGACCAATTACCCCAGCTGGGAGATATTTCATTACAAAACTGATAAATACATAATCTGTATCAGTGGTTTCGATATCTGGATTAGAGGCTTTAATAACATCTTTAGCATCCTTTCTTAAAACCTCTTCCTTAGCCTGTATGGAATTAATCTCCTGTTTTAATTGCTCAATCTCCCCTTCCTGATCAGAAGTTGCCAATGTTTCCATTTTGCTTCTCTTCTGAACAAAAAGCTCTGCATATTCATTTTGAATTGAGCGATATTTATCACTACTTTCAGGGTTTGCATGAACAATTTCAAGAGCTGCATCATTAAAGAAGACCGGTGGTTGGTTAAATTGATAAAAAATAAAAACCATCACACCAATAAACAATATAATGAACTGCATAGGTATTTTAAGTAATCCATTAAACATTAAACCCAGCCTACTCTCGGTCAAAGTTTTGCCTGTTAAATAACGTGCTACCTGCGACTGGTCAGTGCCGAAATAAGAAAGCGCCACAAATAAACCTCATAAAAGACCAGTCCAGATGTTATAACGATTATCAAAATAAACATCTGTATTGATTAAATATAATTTTCCTAAACGACCCGCAAGGTTAGTAGCTTCAACAAGTCCTATAGATTCAGGGAGTAGTTTGATGACAAATATACCAGCTACTATCATCCCTCCCATCATTACCACCATTTGTTGTTTTTGAGTCTGACTAACTGCTTTAGTGCCACCGCTTACGGTATAAATAATAACCAGTACTCCAATAACCAAATTAGTATAAAATAATGGCCAGCCCAAGATGGAAGATAAAATGATGGCCGGTGCATAAATGGTAATTCCTGCGGCTAAACCTCTTTGAATAAGGAATAAAAATGCTCCTAAAATCCTGGTTTGTAAGTTAAATCTCCCTTCCAGGTATTCATAAGCGGTATAGATTTTTAGTTTATAATAGATGGGTAAAATCCAAATACTGATGATTACCATAGCTAAAGGTAAGCCAAAATAAAACTGAATGAAGCCCATTCCCTCTTCATAAGCCTGACCGGGGGTTGAAAGAAAGGTGATAGCTGAAGCCTGCGTGGCCATGATAGATAGACCTATTGTCCACCACTTCATGCTATTTTCACCTTTTAAATAAGCGTTAATATTTTTACTTCCTCGAGATTTATAGACACCATAACTTACAATCAATATTAGTGTACCGAAAAGTACAATCCAATCTATTAAACTCATGCGTAATATTGTGTTATACCGTAAAAAATCAGAATTAGAAAAACCAAAATGCCCAACACCAAAGCATAGAAGTTTTTCCAGCTGCCTAAAATGGGTGGTTTATTATTATCAAGCTTGTTCTCATCATCC
>JBEPWY010000108.1:0-10096 GCA_041642185.1 Marivirga sp. | reverse complement strand
AAGGTTAAGAATTTAGCTGTGGTGGGTGCTGGCCCTGCCGGAATGGCTTTTGCGACCGAAGCGGCTAATAGGGGGCATAAAGTCACTTTATTTGACGCGGATTCAGAAATAGGTGGGCAGTTTAATATGGCAAAAAAAATACCGGGTAAGGAAGAGTTTTATGAAACCATTCGCTATTTTAAAAAGCAAATTGAATTAACGGGAGTAAACCTGCAATTAAATAAAAGGGTGTCTGCCATTGAGTTAAAAGAATTTGATGAAGTAATAGTTGCTTGCGGTGTTCATCCGCGCAATCCTAAAATTGAAGGGCAGGAAAATGAAAAAGTATTGTCTTACATAGATGTGCTTAAAAATAATAAACCTGTTGGTAAAAGAGTGGCCATAATTGGTGCCGGAGGTATTGGTTTTGATGTGGCGGAGTTTATCAGTCAGGAAGGAAAAAGCAGCAGCCTGGATACAGCTCACTTTTTAAAGGAGTGGGGTATAGATGCCGAGATAGATGCCAGAGGTGGAGTTAAAGATGTGAAAGCTCACCCTGAAAAATCACCAAGAGAGATTACCATGTTTCAGCGATCGGAAGGAAAAATGGGAGCGAAGCTGGGAAAAACTACTGGTTGGATTCATCGTGTAGCATTAAGAAACAGGGAAGTGAATATGGTGACTAATGTTCTATATGATCAAATTGATGACCGTGGCCTTCATTTTACTAAAGGAGAAGAAAAGCATGTATTAGAAGTAGATACAGTGATTTTATGCGCAGGTCAGGTATCAGAGAAAGGGCTATTTCAACCCTTGTCGGATATGGGAATCCCAGTTCATTTAATAGGAGGATCAGCTTTGGCTGCTGAATTAGATGCCAAACATGCTATTAAGCAGGCGACTATACTTGCACTAGAGATTTAGTAAAGTATTAAAATTTTTAAGGCAAGCTATTTCTGAATTGTGAATTTATCAATTCTAAATTTTACAAGATGGTATATGAAAAAAGGGTGAAACTGTAACAGCTCCACCCTTTTTTTATTTAGTTATCTTAAATTTTGTCTTATTTCCATTCCATTACCTTTTTTAGTGTATCAAGAAAAGCATCTGCTTTCTGATATCCTGGTACAGCTTGTATGGTTTTGAAATCTTCTTTAATATAAACTATTGTTGGATAACCTGTTACGCCCATTGACCTAGCCACCATTTGTGCAGTGGAAGTGTCCTTGTCAATAATGATATAATCTTTGCTTTCAGCATTCAACTTTACTGCATAATAGTTTTCATTTGCAAATTCAGCCACATCGGGATCAGAAAAAGTATCTCTGTCCATTTTTTTGCACCATCCGCACCAGTCCGTGTACACATCTACAAATATTTTTCGCGGGTTTTCCTTATTTAAAGCGTATGCTTCCTCAAGGCTTAGCCATTTGATTTTACTTTTTTTATCTGGTTCCGCTATAAAGGCTGATGAAAGTAGAAATACTAGTAATAAAGAGAATATGAGGTGTTTTTTCATGGATTATTATTTAAGCACTGAATATAGATTCAATTTAGCTATTTAACAAATTTATGCGCTCACAGCCGCTTTAGATGTAAGCTTTACTGCTTTTTTATTTGTAATCTTAACGTAAACAAAAGCTATACCAAATAAAATCCCTGCTACACTTGCCATTGCACCGGCAATTGAGCCATTTATTAATAAAGCGAGGTAATGACCTCCTACAGCAGATAAAATCCCCACGAAACAGGCTAAAAAAATCATCTTTTTTAAATCATGCGTTAATAAATAGGCAGTTGCAGCCGGGGCAATTAAAAAAGCTACTACCAGAATAGCCCCTACGGACTCAAAAGAAGCTACCGTTGTGAAAGATACAAATGACATGAGCAGGTAATTCCAAAATGTAGCTGATATCCCTAAAGAAATAGCGAATTGGGGATCAAAGGTGGTAATCTTTAACTTGTTAAAACTCAGAGTCACAAATAATATGACCATCAGAAATACTGCGCCTAATAAATAAATTGCAGAAGGTCCAATATCCATTCCTGAAGCTAGCACTATGGTGTCCAATGGAACATAAGCTATTTCACCATATAAAACGCATTCCTGATCCAAATCTACCTGACCAGTATATGCCGAAATAAGGATGACGCCCAATGCAAATAACCAGGTGAATGTTACCCCAATAGAGGCATCCGATTGTAAATTTCCTTTATTAGTCAGGAACTCAATTAAGAAAGTTGTTAAAATCCCTAAACTTCCGGCTCCTATTAACATGGTAAGAGAATCGCGACTGCCTGACCATAGAAAGGCTAAAACGATACCTGGCAGTACCGCATGGGATATAGCATCTCCAACCATGGCCATCTTTCTTAAAATCAGAAAGCATCCTAATATTCCGCAGGACATGGCTACTAATGAGCCGGTTAAGATGATATAAAAACTTGACATAAATTAGTGATGATAATACAAAAAATCCATGTATATGAACATGGATTTTTCTTGTTTTTTTTAAGCTTATTCAACAATAAATTTCCCCTTCATTAAAGCCACATGGCCCGGGAAAGAACAAATAAAATCATAAGTTCCTTTTTCAGGAGCTGTAAATTCAATAGTATCTTCCTCACCACCACCTAATAGTTCTGTATGTACAATTACCTGATTAGATGCTTCCTGAGGAATGTAGTCATTTTCTTTATCGCCAGCAGCTTTTTGACCAAATTCCATTATATCAGTCCCTTGTGTAAGTAAAACCCAGTTGTGGCCCATTTGCTCTTTAGACATCTCGCCAACATGTTTTAATGTTAAACGAACAGTCTGACCCGCCTTTACTCTGATTTCATCTTTGTTAAAGCGCATTTGATCATTGCCTTCTATAGTCACTTCTATTACTTCTTGAGCGTCAGTGTCTTCACTTGTTTGTTGCATGCTGTCTGCACGTTGCTGAATCCTTTCTCTAGAGGTGATAGACGTTTCTTCAGTGTTTCCTTCCTTGGAATCACCGCCTCCGCAGGCAAATATTAAACCTAATACAATTGCACTTGCTGAAATTTTTAAAATTCTCATAATTAATTTTTTATATTATAATACACTGTTAAACTACATACTCATTCGTATTTAAAACCATAAAGTTTCCCCTATGTTTACTTCTCATAAGGAATTCTTGAATTATGAGGATCCATTTCAGGATAACCCAACTTTTCCTCCAGTCTTTTTTCCAGTTCGGGAGTGATTAAATGTTCGATAGTATCTGCATCTTCATGTACATGATCAGGCGCAATTCTCAGATATTCAGTAAGATATAGTTCCCAAAGCCTGTGTAATTTTACTAATCTCGCTGCTTTTCGTTGGCCAAAAGGAGTGAGGTAATAACCTGCCTTGCTATCTACCAAATAGCCATGCCTTTTTAGCCGTTTTAATATTTTCCTGATTAATTTATCTGAGTAATATCTTTTCTCCCGGATAAGGTCTATGGTCTTTGGTTCTCCAAAACTTTCTTCTTCTTCAGCTATCTGGAAAAACGTTTTAATGATATTTTCATCCTGAATTCTATGTCTGTGTTGTATTTGGGTTAGCCACCTGGCTACAATTCCTTTTTTAGGAGCAAAAAGAATGGAAATAAAAGCTATTAAGGATAAAACCATTACTACCCAAGGCCCTGTAGGCATATTGGGGGCTATATAACTTATAAATGTGCCTGAAAAACCCGAAAATCCGCCTATAATGGCTGCTAATAATAATATTCGGGGCAAATAACCAGACCAATACCTGGCGGCTGCTGTGGGCGTAATTAAAAGTGCGGCCATTAATACCACACCAACTGCCTGAATACCTGTAACTACCGCTAAAACAGTTAAAGAACTAAGCATAAAAGCTAACCCCTTAACAGGTAATCCCATTGATTGAGCAAATGCTTCATCAAAACTAAGCAATTGTAATTCTTTATAAAAAACAGTTACGGTAATAACTAATAATATGCTGATAACCGAAAAAACTATCACGTCCTGCAACACCATCGAAGCGGCTTTCCCAAAAAGAAATGAATCCAAACCTGTTTGAGCGGCATTACCCGATTGTTGAATATAAGTGAGCAGCAGCACACCAAAACCGAAAAAAACAGATAATATTAGCCCAATAGCTGTATCTTCTTTTATTTTGGAATTTTTAGAAATATAATCGACAGAAAGAATGGCTATCCAACCCGAAATAAAAGCACCCAAAATAAGAAATACATAGTTTTTGGTGCCACTAAATATAAAAGCCAAGCATATTCCAGGTAAAATAGCATGAGCTATAGCGTCCCCTATAAGTGCTCTTTTTCTTAAAAATGTAAACGAACCTACCACTGCAGCACTGGCGCCTAATATTATAGTGCCCAATGATACGTAAATAACATTGGTATCCTGAAATGAAAAGAAATTGCTAATATTTTCCCACATATTATTCCCTGTTTGGAAATCTGTTTTGCTGAATTAAATCACTTATTTCGGTAAGTAAAGTTAATTTACCTCCATAAGTCTCTTGTAGTAATTCAGGTGTAAAGGCTTTTTCTATTGGCCCTGACGCCACTAATCGCATGTTTAACAGAATGATCCAGTCAAAATACCTTGCTACAGACTGCAAATCATGGTGTACTACAATTACTGTCTTTTTTTCGGCTGACATTTGGCGTAGAAGCTCCACAATAGCCTTTTCTGTAGCGGCATCTACTCCTGCAAAAGGCTCATCCATAAAATAGATATCAGCTTGCTGGGCCAGGGCCCTGGCTAAAAACACTCTTTGCTGTTGTCCTCCTGATAATTGTGAGATTTGCCTATCTTTATAGTTTTCCATCCCTACCTTGCTCAGGCTATCCATAACAATCTCTTTGTCAGCTTTTTTAGGCCTTTTTAATAAACCTAATTGGCCGTATCTACCCATCATCACTACATCGTAAACGGAAGTAGGGAAGTCCCAGTCTACCGATTCTCTTTGCGGTACATAACTTATTTTATCCCTTACATCCTTAAAGGGCTTATCAAGAATATTAATATAACCGCTGTTAAGGGGGAGTAGCCCCATAATTGCTTTTAATAAAGTTGATTTACCTGCGCCATTGGGTCCAATTATTCCTATTAGTTTACCTGCTGGTAAGCTAAGATCAACATCCCATAATACCGGCTTTTTCTCGTATGAAACCGATAAATCATGAATTTCAATAACGGGGTTTTCTACTTGTTGTATCATAATTAGGTGTTAGCTTATTTTATCAATCCCTCATATATTTGCTTTACATTGGCATTTACCATTCCTATATAGGTGCCTTCATCAGTACCTGATTCTCCCATGGCATCAGAGTAAAGACTTCCACCAATCTTTACTTTATGGCCTTGGCCTCTGCAACCTTCCACCACAGCTTCAATGGCCTTTTTTGAAACAGATGTTTCGGTGTATATAGCAGGAATATTATGTTCAACTATGAAATCTACCAGGTTACTTACATCTCTTAATCCATATTCAGATAATGTAGAGATGCCTTGTAGTCCTTTTACTTCCATGTTATATGCAGTCCCAAAATATTCAAAAGCATCATGCGCTGTTACTAAAATTCTGTCTTCTTCAGGAATAAGAGAAATTTTGTCTTTAACAGCTTTGTGCAGGCTATCCAGCTGATCTGAGTAAGCCAGGTAATTTTGCTGATACTCTTTATAAAAGGTGGAATCAACACTAGCAATTTCTTTAGGTAATACAGAGAGCGCTTTATTCCATAAGCTGACATCGAACCAAATGTGCGGGTCGTAAGTGCCCTGAAAGGTGGTATTATTAATCAAAAATTCTTTTGGTAGGCTTTCTGCTACTGCTATTACTTTCTTTTTACGGCCAAGTTGCTGCATAATATCTCCCATCTTGCCTTCCAGGAATAATCCATTATATACGATAATGTCTGCCGCCTGTAATTTTAATAAATCACCATGAGTAGCTTTGTATAAATGCGGGTCTACGCCGGGGCCCATTAAAACATCTACTTTTGCTCGATCCTGTACAATATTTTGGACTCCATCGGCAATCATTCCCGTGGTGCAAACGATGTAAATTTCACCATTTTTCTTTTCCTGCGATTGCCCGCATGAGGCTAAAATGAGGCTTAGAATTATTGCTTTAAAAAGCATGATATTTTTAATTGGTAACCAGTACATTTTGAGCTATTTCTTTACTAATAAATAATTTGTTTTTACTATCGACAAGTATCTCCATTGAGCCATCAAATTCCACCTTATCAATGATGCGTGTTTTTGCGCCCAGATAAATTCCAATCTTATCAAGATGTTGCAAAAAGAGCGGGTTGGTATCCTTTACCGCTACCACAATTCCATTGCCATTTAGGTCAACTTCTGCGAGGGGAATTTGCGGCTTTTCTTTAAACTCTCCATTCTCATCCGGTATAGGATCTCCATGTGGATCGTACTTTGGATGACCCAAAAAATCATCTAATCTTTCGATCAGGAGGGGAGATTTTATATGCTCTAATTGTTCTGCAATTTCGTGTACCTGATCCCAATTGAATTTTTAATTTTTCAACCAGAAAAACTTCCCAAAGTCTGTGTTTTCTGATGACTTGAAGGGCAGATTTTTTGCCGCTTTCTGAAATTTTAACACCTTGATATTTCTTATAAATAACCAACTCTTTTTCGGAAAGTCTGCGTAGCATATCCGAAACCGATGCTGCTTTTGTTTGCATTTCTTCGGCAATGGCATTGGTTGAGACTTCCTTTTCTCCTGCTTCGGAAAGGTGGTAGACGGCCTTTAAATAATTCTCTTCAGCAAAGCTTAATTTTTTCATTCATTTAATTATTTAAAACAAAGGTAAAATAAAATTAGGCTAATCTAAAAATATAATTAAATTATTTTAACTATTCCAAAATGGTCGTTTAAGCAATACCAGAAGAGGTTCAGGTTTATCTAAATTTTATTTTAGATTTAATAAACTGATAAATCTTAGCAGTTTTGATTCTTCTTCCTTCCAAAAAATATTTTGACCAGGCAGTTGTTGATAAAAACTTTTGGTTTTGATTTTTTGGAGGAAATCCATCGGCTCCGGTCGGTTAAAATCCACACTGATTGCTGCAGAATAGGGTTTTAATATACTTTTCCAATATGGATTGTCAGGTATAATCATTGGAATACGCAATGCAAGACATTCATAAAACTTAGTTGGAATGCGTTGGTTCAGGTTTTTATTAAGCTTATAAGGCATAATAGCCATGTCAGCATTACCTAATTCAGTCGTTATTTCTTCATAAGGAACAATGTAATCCCCACCTTTAAGCTGAACATAAGGTAACAAAGCTATACTTTGTTTAAGTGATTTAAGATGTTGTGAATCAGAAGAATAACCTATAATTAATAATTGAATATTTGTATTGATTTCGTGCAATGAGCGACAGAAATTTACTGCTTCATTGGCGCCATATTCTTTACCTATTGTACCTGAATATACTATTTTAACAGCTCTGTTTAGCTCTATTTTAAAAGGGGTTTCCTTATTATATTCTACTTTTAATAAGGTCTTATTGGAAATGACCTCATACTTTTTCCCGTGTATAAATGATAATTGTTCTGTATAAACCTCTTCAGCCAATAAATAGCCTGAAACGAAGTAGCGTGAAATCCATTCTACAGACCGAATGCCTAAAATTAGGAGTGGTTTGATAAGTGAGTTATAGGTGCTTCCAAATTTGATATTACCTACGTAGTTTTCTTGTACATCATAAAGAATTCTGGTACCGAATAAAATTCTGATGAAGTAGTTAACTAACAATAATTCAGGACTACTAACTATTATGATTTGAGGTTTAACTTTAAGGTATAATTTATAATATTTCCATGAAGCCTTTATTCTTGAAAATGCATTTCTCTGAAAATTATAAATCGGGTGAAGAGAAATATTTTCAGCTTTATTGATCTTTTTTGATTTAAAGCCTATGATATTAACATCATATTTATTTGTTTGCGCAAGCGATCGCCCAATCTTATGATAGGATCTGACATCATTCACAGGTTTTAAAACAGAAGCGATTATAATTTTAATTTTAGTATCCACCGGTATAAAGATAAAAACAGAAAATGGAATTTAAAGAATTTATTGAAAGAGCATGGGATAACAGAGAATTTCTCAAAGACAAAGAAACACAAATTGCGGTGAAAACTGTAGTGGAAGAATTAGATGAAGGTAAGATTCGGGTAGCTGAACCTGGGGCTAACGGTGATTGGATAGTAAATGAATGGATTAAGAAAGCAGTGATCTTATATTTCCCGCTTCAGAAGATGCAAACTATAGAGTTGGGTCCTTTTGAATTTCATGATAAAATCAAGCTTAAAAAGGGCTATGAAAAATTAGGAGTTAGAGTAGTTCCTCATGCAATTGCTCGTTATGGATCTTTTATAAATTCAGGAGTAGTATTGATGCCTTCTTATGTAAATATCGGAGCTTATGTAGATAGCGGAACCATGGTAGATACCTGGGCAACGGTTGGTAGTTGCGCCCAGATTGGAAAGAATGTACATCTAAGTGGTGGCGTAGGGATTGGCGGTGTTTTAGAGCCTGTACAAGCGGCACCGGTTATTATTGAGGACAATGCATTTATAGGGTCCAGATGTATAATTGTAGAGGGTGTAAGGATAGGTAAAGAAGCAGTTTTAGGAGCCAATGTAACATTAACCGCTAGCTCAAAAATCATTGATGTTACAGGTGATGAACCCAAAGAATATATTGGCTTTGTCCCTGAACGATCTGTTGTGATTCCTGGTTCTTTTGTAAAGAAATTTCCTGCTGGAGATTTCAATGTTCCATGTGCACTGATAATAGGCAAAAGAAAAGAAAGCACTGACAAAAAAACGTCTTTGAATATGGCGCTGAGAGAAAATAATGTCGCAGTTTAAACGTTGGATATTTATTTTGGCATCTAATTTGAGAAGAGGTACTCTATGAGAATATTACTAATTACAATTCTGTTTTTAAATTCTTTTTTAAGTTATAGCCAGGACTTCTCTGATTACTTTTCAGATAAACCAAAAGTTGATTTTCCGGCAATTGATGATGTCCCCTTTCAATATGGTGAACAAGTAGAATATAAAATTTACTATGGTTTTTTTACTGTTGGTAAAGGTGCGTTTAAGGTTCATGACAGGCCCTACAGAATTAATGGAAGAGGTGCTTTTAAAATTGACGTAAAAGCACAAACTACAGGTATGGTTGATTGGGTTGCCAAAATTGATGACCATTGGGGAGGATATGTAGATACGGTAGGCTTAGTTCCGCATCAGGCCTACCGATTGATTAAGGAAGGGAAGTACAGAAAACATGAGATTGTAAATTATGATCATAATTCTCAAATGCTTGAAGTGAAAGCAAAAGGTCGAAAAGATAAGGAATTCCAAGAACCTATGTATTACGAATTTCCACAACAGATTAGAGATTTGATCAGTGGATTTGCTTATGTAAGATCATTGGATTTTTCAAAATATGAGGTTAGGGATACTATTAATATCCCTGCTTTTTTTGAAGATACATTTTATAATTTACAGCTAATCTATTTAGGTACTGAAACCATATCCACTACTATAGGCAAAATAAGTGCTCATAAAGTAACACCTATTATGCCTGAGAATAAAATATTTGATGGGGAAGATTCAATTTCTGCCTGGTTCTCAAATGATAAAAATAAAATTCCTTTGAAAATTAATGCAGAACTATATGTAGGTTCTGGAGGGATTGAAATAACAAGCTTTAAAAAAGTAAAATACCCTATTAATTTCGTAATGGATTAGTATAGCATAGGTTGATCACTATTTCTCCTTTAAAATAATGAATTTTATTTTAGTGGCAATAATCTCTCTTGATATGAGTATACCAATAGCTATTGGAACCAACCGAGGATAGCTTGCCTGTCCCTGGCAGGAATATTTGGACTTTCGAATTCCATACCGCTAAGACGGCACAAGTTGTTGTTAGGGGAAATAAACTTGTATGAATAACACAGGTGTAGCTGTTATTGAATTTGGTATAAACCTTAGTTTCAGCAATACAGTTATAATATAGTATATTGTCGGAATTTTATTTATTCTAAAAAGTTTATC